>SUWZ01000006.1 GCA_015061185.1 Bacteroidales bacterium | reverse complement strand
TCCCGTAAGGCACGAAAAGAGAGAGGCTGCCTTTAATACTGGTATCTTACAAGGTGTTGCAGCAAGTCGCTTTACCTCATCGAGAGTGAGATATTCCCTTTTGGTGTCTTGGCAATCAATCTTCTCAAGGTAATCATTCAGATTCTCTTTGAACATCTTCTCTATGTATGCTATTTTCAGCAAGCCTCGGAATGTAGAATAGTAGGCAGACGCAGAATTCTGAGATACAGGATGTTTGGAGTGCTTTAGTTGTTTAGCACCCAAAAGATACTCTCTGAACTTTTTGCACAAATCAATAGTAACATCTCCAAAAGAGCATTTGCCATTGACAAAGTTGTAAAAGTGGTTATATACAACCTTCCATTTATGGTCTTTGTTGTGCATCTTCTTCCTGAAATATTCCAAGAAGTCAGCTCTCATCTTGTTCTTGTCGAGAAACCCAAACTCCTCATTTATTAATGACTGTACTCTGATGCAACGTATTGCTTCTGCTTTCATCAGCATATCGTTGTTAAACTCTCGCTCCATTTCGTTTTTGGGGCGTGCGTAGATGTATATGCCAAGATACTCACGACGGGACATTATCATTGTCTCTGGGTGGCGAACTGCTGGATAGTAATCCAGATAAAGCGAGATACGACCGTTGGTTATTTCTCTCTGACGAAGGGTAACTTTTGTACAAGTGTGTAACATAATCCTTAATTATTAATGAGTTAAATATTTTTTCTGAAAGCAAAGGAACACGGTTATTCAATGGTGAAACAACTCACCCGAGAATAACCGACATAGCCACCACAATTATTTTTTGATTTGTGGCGGTACAAGAAACTCGTCAAGTTCAGACTTACTTATTTTGGTGTATTTGCCAACCTTGATGCGAGTGATGTTGTGGTACTTCACATAGTGATAGAGCTGATCTCGCGTGAGGTCGAATTTATCCATCGCTTCGGGTATGGTGTAGTATTGAGGTTTCTCTGGCTCTGCAACTCCTTTGGCAATATCAAAATGTTTCTTTGAATAGCACACAGTAATACCCTCTTTTTTCTTTGGAATCACATTCTTGGAAACAAAACTGTAGATGGCACTAAGTGTCATTCCAAATTTTTCTTGAATCTCAGCCACACTATACCACTCTGTAATATCGGGATTGGGAGCCTTCTTTGCAAAATAGGCATCAATGTGCTTTTTACTCCAATAGGTCTTTCCTCTACTGAATGTTTTGGGAATATTATTCTCTTTCGCAACCTTGAATATCCACGATTCCTTTACACCGTACTTTTCTTTAATTTCAGCGGTGGTGTAGAACTCGGTGATGTCTGCTCCTTTACTTCTATTCTTTTTTACATAAGGATTCGCATTAAGCATCTTGTCTATATCTTCTCTTTTTACGAAAGAAAGCCTGCTACTTAATTTGTAAGCGACCAAATGCCCTGCATATATCATCTTATATACCGCTTGTAACGACAGACCTAATAAGACGGATGCTTGTGCTATTGAAAGGTATTCTTTGTCCTTGATATTTTCTTTGGGTTTCTCGGACTTGATAAAATGAGTCTCAGCCTCGACTTGCTTGACTCGTTTTTCTCTTGTTGCCTGTTTATAGGCTAGATTGGCACAACGATGCGAACAATACTTGGTTGAAACCTTCTGGGCTTCAAATTCCGCCCCACACCATTGGCAAATCTTCTTGATTCGAATGCTACTTGTTGCCATTTTCTTTACTGTTTTTGAACTTCATTTATCTTTATTTCTCTCGTTTTGATTGAACCATCTTAAACCATATTCAACCATATTAAACTTTATCCACTACCTTTCTAACGTGATTACTCACTGAAAATCATCGCGGTACAAATGAGGTACAAAAATGAGCAGAAAAACGACTATATTAGACCTATATTAGTCATATAGCAAAAAGAAAAGGCGCTGATAATCAACGCCTTTATAATCAATAGTAATATTTCGTAATTGTTGCTAATCGTGGGTTACTTTCCGATGCAGAACTTCTTAAAAATATTACCCAAAACCTCATCTGTGGTAATTTCGCCGGTGATCTCTCCTAAGTAGTGGAGGCATTCGCGGATGTCCTGACTGAGGAAGTCTCCGGAAATTCCTTGCTCTAAGCCTTCCATCACCCGCAAGATTGCTTCATGTGCATTCTTCAACACCTCATAATGCCGCATATTGGTTACCATCACATCGTTCTCTCCTACTTCCGGCAACTGAGCCAATTTAAACAATTGATCCTCTAATAGTTCCGTATTTTCTTGAAGTTTGGCTGAGATAAATAGTTTTTCACAATCAAATGGCTGATAATATGATTTCAACATCTCCTTTTTCTGCTCATCAATCTGATCCATCTTGTTGAAAATCATCATATACCTCTTCCCCTCTAAGCGAGTGGCAATGGTGGATATCATCTTTTCTAAATGTCCTACCGGCTGCGTAGAATCTATCAACCACAAAATTATCGATGCTTTATCCATCATCTGGAAACTTCTCTCTATCCCCAAATTCTCTATTGTGTCTGTTGTCTCTCGCAATCCGGCTGTATCTATGAAACGGAATAAAACTCCGTTCAACTGTATCGTGTCTTCAATCACATCGCGAGTGGTACCATGTATATCCGAGACAATGGCTTTCTCCTCCTTCAAAAGATAATTTAAAAGGGTCGATTTTCCGGCATTGGTCTCCCCTATTATCGACACCGGAACTCCATTCTTAATGGCATTTCCCACTCCAAAAGAACGCTTCAACTTGCCAATCTTAACCTCAATTTCATTTGCCAAATCCATCAACTCTGTCCGGTCGGCAAACTCCAACTCTTCATGATCGCTAAAGTCCAACTCTAACTCCACTAACGAGGTGAATGTCAACAATCTATCTCTTAATTGCACTATCTCCGACGAAAATCCTCCCCTCATCTGATTCATAGCCAAACGATGCGATGCCCGACTCTGAGAGGCTATCAAATCGGCAATAGCTTCGGCCTGACTCAAATCCATTTTTCCGTTAGAAAAAGCCCTCTGCGTAAACTCTCCATGAGTAGCCATACGGCAACCTTTCGACAATAATAACTTCAGAATCTCTTGCTGAATAAATAGCGAGCCATGACATGCAATCTCAACAGAATCTTCACCGGTAAAAGAGTTAGGCGCACGAAAAAGAGTAAGCAACACTTCATCTATCACTTCCCCACTATCATTTACAATATTGCCATAATGTACCGAATATCCCTTTGCATTCTTCAAAGAGAAATCTTTCTTCACAGATGAAAAAATAGAATCTGAAATATCAATGGCCTGCGCACCGGATATACGAATAATTGCGATGGCACCCATACCGGAGGCTGTGGAAACAGCACAAATTGTATCGTTTTGCATAATAAATTTTCTTTACAACTAATCCAATCTCCCATTTTTGAATTCGAGAAAAAAATAACCCGAACAAAATCGGAAAGCAACATGTTAATAATGCAAAAATAAGAAGCAGAATTGAATTATAATAGGAAAAAGAGAAAGAATTTTGGAAATTAGGTAATTTCTAAGAATTAGAGTTACCCTTGTTTATGATTTCTAATTTGCCACCTTACAAAATTTGAATTCTGTTTCGATAAGAATTAGCCTTTATACGACAAAAAAATGTAGAACAATTCCACAAAATAGGAGTTTTAAACTTAAAGAAATAAAAAAAAATCAACAAATGTAACAAAAAGAATATCAATACTTTTCAAACTCAATCTAAATTTTTATCTTTGCAAACAAATTAAAAACCAAAAAATACAGATCAATGATGCAAAATTCGATCGGCGAAAATGCCGGAAAAGTCTGGAGACTTTTAAATGAGAATGGCGAAATGACTTTCGCTCAAATAAAAAAAGGTTTAAAAGCAAAAAACGAGGAATTATACCTTGCTTTGGGCTGGTTATTCAGAGAAAATGCAGTATATAGCTGCGAAAAAGAGGATAATGTCTTCTATGGATGCAAGTAATTAAGGCTATTCGCCATTAGTGCTTGAAAAAATAGTGCGTCATTATATGCTAATTTATAGTCATATTCTGACGCACTTTAAATTTTTATATCACCCAAAAATCATCCACTAAATAAAGTTCTTTTTTCGCTCTTGTCATGGCAGTATAGATCCACTGATAAACGTAAGGTTTCGCTTGATTGGAGAAGTACCTTGGAATATCCAAATAGACATAATCCCACTCGCCACCTTGCGCCTTATGGCAAGTTAAGGCAAATCCATAAACAGCCCTCAATGCATTCAGATAAGGATCTTTTTGCAGTCCGTCTCTAAATTCTGCAGAACGCTGAATACTTCCTTTTTTATTGTTCTCATCCTCCTCATTTGGGTTCTGCTGACCGGCACTATTTTGTTTTGCGGTCTGTGCCTCTAATTTTTCCTTTACTCTATTATAGTAATCAATAAACAAACTCTTTTGCTGTTCCTGAGAAAGATTCGTTCCATTTGTATAAAGAATCTCTTCGATCAAATATTGCGAATAAACTTTTTCACTATGTAACTCTTTGACTTCAACATTTAAGAATGTAAGTCCGGCTCGGTGTTCTCTACGTCCAACACTCTCAACCACCACCAAATCACCATTTAACAACCCGCTAATTAAGTTATTTTGTGTCACCAACAACAAATCTCCTTTAGACAAAGTTGGTATATTTATGCCAAATGCCGGACGAAGAAATTTAGTCAGATCACAACACTGTTTATTGGAATAACATATCAATGTTGAATTATCATATCCCACATTTTTTGTTCTATCAATATAAGCACTATATAATTCAGCCGTAGAATTTAAGATATGAATATTCTTATAGTTTTTTAAAGGGAACTTTGCCCATTTTACCAAAGGTGGGTTAAAATAGAGTTTACGAACTTTTTCTGCAGACCGAACAATGTCATTTCCTTTATCTTGACGAATCACCTCTGTTAATTCAATCTCATCTGCTTCAATAGAAAAAAATTCGCTCAGATACGATTTAGAAAGAGCCGGAGAAATTGTCTGTGTCACAGGCGGCAATTGACAGGCATCACCTATGAAAATAAATTTTCCATTGGGATTATAATCCAACAAATCCGAGAGCAATTTTCCACTACCAAAGCGAGCTTGTTGTTCGCTTGTATTTTCTTTATCAGCAACCATCGAAGACTCATCCACCAAATAATAGACTTCAGAGATATCATCATCACTCACTTTCACAGCGTCAAAATTTATAATTAATTGTCCGAAAATATCAACCTCTTCTTTTTCTTTATTGATATATTCTTCAATATCTTGATTAAAATCCGAAAATCTATAAATAAAACTATGAATTGTTTTTGCTTCATATCCGGAAATATTACTCAAAATCTTTGCAGCTCTACCGGTGGATGCCAACAATTGGAACGATTCATTACGTTTGCTTAACTCCTCAATCAAGCACTTCATCATGGTTGTTTTACCCGTACCGGCGTACCCCTTAAGGATAAACACCTTAGCATCTTTCGAACGAATAAAATCCACTATTTTATCAAAAGCTTTCTGTTGATGAGGAGTTAACACTATGTTTTTCTCTTTTTTACTCATAAGCCCTAAATCTTTCAAATTGGAATATCACTTCACTTTTTTTACCCTGCACTTCCTCTTTCACAATGCGTTTTGTAGTGGAAGCAACGCAAGTGATTCCACGCTCGCGCAATCGTTTTATCAAGGCATAAGAGAAAGTCTGCTCTCCCATCAGATGCACCACAACCGATTGCGTATCAGACAAATTTACTATTTTATTCAAATACTCATCAGCCAAAGTCGCAATATACTTTTCGTCGCCGGCCTCATCAATTACCGGGAAAGGCATATCCACTATTTCGCCATATACTTCTGCAGCTGCTTTCTGTTTATCACTCCATCGAGAGGATGGATGGTTGGTTAGGTTGATTAGCATGATAATAAATCTTTAAAATTTTTCGTATTACAAATTATATTTCTATCCCACAATTTTATTTTCGAAAGGGATGCTCGGGTTATTAAATCTTGCATTTGATTCCATTTATTATAATCATCAGTTATATATTGCTTAAAATCAACCAAAGTTGCTATGTACGATTTGGCAAACAACCCAAATTTCGATTTTAATGCATCAGATTTATATATTGTCTCTCCAAGAATATTAATCTTTTTAATATCTTCATAATACATAGGATTGTTATATTCATCCAATACAGTTTTACCAGCACTTGTCTTTTTCTCTTTTTTAGTTATACGTTCATCAATAATAGATGTTTTGCATTCAACAACATGAAACATCCCATCTTTAATAAACATTACGTCTATTTCATTTTTAGGTAATCGCTCTTTATTATCTCTTTTACCCAATAAACCAACCATTGAATTAACCTCAATATTAGGAACCTCCTTTTTTATTTCAGCACCTATCAAAATCTCATTTTCTTTTAATTCTAAGTCTAATTTAAGACGTTCTCCGATATATTCTTCAAACCACTCCCCTGTCAAATATTTAACTTCTAATTCATCTAGAACATTTTCCTTCCTTGGCTCATAACCGATTGCATCCAATAACTTACTCACTTTATCGAAATCTTTAGATTTCAAACCGGAAGATCTCTTACGTCTTAAAAAAGACAATGTTTCCGCATAATTTTCAAATAATCCTAAACAATAATTATTAAATATTTTCTTCGTAATCTCAAATGGAATACCACTTGAAGGAGTCTTTATAAGTTCAAATCCATAAGCGGACAAATAGTCTTCAATGCTAATATGACAACTTAATTTATTTCCTCTGCATGCAGGAAATAATTCTACAAAATCTGAATCAGTTCCCTTTACATAATATATCTTTGCATTTTTCTTTTCAAAGAACAAATATGCTGTCAATGACATTATCTTAGTTCCTCCAGTGACGTTTACTATGAGTTCATCAAAAGAAGCGTAATCAAAATCACTTAATTTTTGTATTATATCATCTTTATCATGCTCAGAAACCTCTTTAGAATGAATATTGCCAGTTGAAACACCAGCTGCCTTTAATATCCAATTCTTTACACCTTTTTTTTCCATACTATTTGTTGTAACAAACATATAATCCGTTACAACGTCCTTAAACTCCGTTATAATTTGAACATTAGGTAAAGTTTGATCACTTACCAATGAAACTAATAACACCTTTCGCATACTTCTAAATCTTATAACAATTATTTCTTCGAAAATTTACTTAAATCAATCTTGCCAACAATTTTCACTCCTACTATTGGTTCCGTCGATTCCACCTTGTCAAAAACAACTTTTTCTCGCTCAATAGGCTTTATCAAAACTGATTTTTTTCCTACACTTACACTTTTAATTGTATTCAAAGCCTTACTTATGTTTTTCTTAACGGTTGCAAAATCGTACGAAGTAAAATCGTAACCTAATTCAGACAGCACCTTTTTTTGTTCTTCATTAAGAATCTCTCCTGAAGAGGCATGATTTACTGTATTTCGCACAGATTTTACGTATAAATAACCATACATTACATCTGCACAACAATCACTAAAAGAGAAATCTCCTTTTGCCTTTATAGTTCCATTTTTCAACGCCTCAACAAAAGCGAATTTATCCGCTATTGAATCAGCCTTTTTATCTTTGTTCTGCTTCGTCTCAGGGGTTAATCCTAACAATTGACCTACAATTCTTTGATTGTTAAAGATGGAATTAATCATGGATTCTTCGGATCTAAATCCTTTTTCCATACAGAACTCCTTTAATATCTCTTCGGTTTTACTTTTAGCAACTTTATTCATATCATAACCTCTCACCTCTCTTAAAATATCATTAATTCTTTTATCTGTCGACTTCTTTTTATTTTTCAAACAATCACAAAATTCTGATATTAAAGCTTTATCTCTTCCTAACACCTCAGTTGTGTTCATAAGTTTTCTATATAAGAAATCGGACTCCCATTCAGAAGCATTCCCCTGATCATTGTATTCCTGTTTAACCTTGTTTATATCTCCATTGCAACGAACTATTTTCTTTTCAAAAATTGAGATTGGGATTTTCTCGGTAAAAATTGTCAATGCTTGTTGTAGCAAGTCATTTTCCAAACACCATTCTACAAGCTTTATATAATCAACTCTCCTATCTTCTGACTCTCCAAAAAATTTCTGTTTTATAATTGGTAAAAACTGGTTAACAATTACCGACTCAACATTATCTCCTTTATTTTCAGAGCATTGCTCTATCCCATATTTCAACTTCATCAGTGTTGATTCCAAATCATCAACCTTACCTAACTTGATTTTATCTGAAAACTCACACATGGCTGTCACTAAAGCATCGTACTGTTCTAACGATTGCTCAGATGTTTTTGACTCACGAATACATTTTTGCAAAATATTAGATTTACCTGAGGTCATAAATTCGTTAAACGCATCTGCAAGATCTGTCAATTGCTCAAATGCTTTTGTATCCGTTATAAATTTAGGATTATTCTGTATGTCTGAATACAGCGTCAACGGATTTTCTATGCCTTTGTATTCTAATATATTAGTCACCAATTGAATCACATTGGTTGTTGTGCGTTTCCCACCTGCCGCGTCAATATAAACAACGTCATCATTCGAAATATTGGAACAAATTTCATCTATCACTAAATGTAACTCTCTATCTTTTTTCTCCTCGGTCTCTATTTTCACTTCTACAAATGCCGGCATGAAACCCAAAGATGCAGAAGCCACATTTTTGAAATACTCAAATGCCGTACAATTATCAAATCTGACATCTCTATCATTAAGTGTCTTTTGCGAAACCAACGCGATTATTTTATTAATTCCTCCATTTTTCTTCACATCATATAGATGAGAAAGACTTTTTAAAATACTTTCGTTGGTATGCTTCGCTTTTATTGTTTCAACTTCACAATCATCTAACCTAACCTCATATTCAAATTCTGTTACGTTATTGCTTCGGGAAGGAAACGCACTTATATTTGTTATCAATATATTCATAATACAAATTTTTATTTATTACACAATCTTATGGACAAAGTAGACCATAACTCAAATTTCTCCAAATCTAACTCTTCCGGATTTTTCCATTGGGGCAAACCTATTTCTTTATCAAATCTCATCTGTTCTGATGCTACATTCACTCGAAAAACTACTCCGGTATGACAATGTCCTACCTCGGTTTCCTCTTCGTTAATCATTCCTAACAACTCCACATCTCCATCTTGCAACTCCAATCCTATCTCCTCGCTAAACTCTCGCTTCAATCCCTGTAACAACGTGTTATAGGGCGTTATCTGTCTATCTTCATCCGTCACATGCCCTCCAATGCCTGCCGACCAAATTCCTTTCAACCGCTTTTCACTGCCACATCTCTGATAGGTCAACACTTGCCCTTTTGCATCAAAAACTAACGCATACGCTATCAGTTGCTTGTATGAATAATCCTGCTCCAGCAACGCTCTTTTCTCAAAGCATTGCGGCAATCTATTTAATTCCTCTACGGATATTTGCCATGAGCCCAAACTTAAATCAAATGCCAACCGCATCTGCTCGGTTGGTACACATAATACATTTTCGTCTTTCATAACAAATCTTGTTTTATCAATTCACTAATTTTTTCTTCAACTCTCCTTATCAACTGTTTCTTTTGCTCATACGGATAAAATGCTGTTCTGAATCCGTTGCACGTCAACTGCAACAAATCCCACTTAGACAATCCGCCTCTCGTAAGCCTTGCCGCCCTGTGTAACTCTTGCGTTGCAGTTGTTATCGAAATACCCGGGTTATCCGTATTTACTGAAACTTTCAGTTCACAGTCAAGATACTTTTTCAACGGATAATCTAACAGTTTTTGAGTTTCGGGAAAATAATTATCTTTATAACCTACAATCTGAAAATTACTGCTCGGACACATCTCTATACCGATTCCTCGCTCCAAAAACTTAATCATTAAGTCCTCTTTTTCTATCAACTTTAATCCATGTCCTATTCTTTCTGCGGTAAGATGATAAACTGCTTCCCAAATATTCTCTGCCGGTGCTGTCTCACCTGCGTGTATCGTAATATTGTAACAATCTTTCATTATCTCCAAAAACTGCTCTCGCACCTCTTTAGGTGTCTTTGCACTCTCATCTCCTGCCAAATCAAATCCTCTGAAATATTTCTTGAACAAAGCTTCTCGTTTCATTAGTTTTACCAACTCGATACTTTGCTCAATTTTATCATATCCACCATGACGAGAAGCAATCATTACAACAGAAGATTCCACCTCCGGCTCTCTTTCTAACTCCTCAAAAATAGTTCTCAATACTTTGCTTGCCAACAACTCTTTTGTTTGATAATTGATTGGAGAACAACGAATTTCTAAGTAAGATACATTCTCTTTTTTACAGTTTGCCAGTAAAATCTGAACCGTTTTGCGGATAGCAGCCTCATTACATAAAAGCGCAGAACCTTGTAAGTCTCCAAGTGGTTCATAATTTTTTATATCTATTCCGCAATATTGCTCTTCATCTGATTTTTCTCCAAATATCAATCGGTGCAAATCTTCCGGTCTTTCTTGGTATTTCAAAATCAAACTTGCAGCCACCAACCCTTTATGCACTCCTAATTCAGTTGCGCAATCGCAGTACCATTGCTTTATATTTTTTGACGAATCATAATCACACTTCCATGTTCTAAACTTCTCATTTTTACCCCTTTCCTCCTCTACCAAAGGAAGATAACATCTTGCCACTTCCACCATCTCCTCTGCAGACAAAACGCCTCCAAGATGACAATGAAGATCCGACTTAGGCAATCGTCGCAGATACTCCAATTCCTCCTCCTGCTTTGAAGGGTCGATTCCTACATAATCCGTTTTTAGTTCCTCTATTTTTGATGGAGGCAACGTGTATAGGATGTGGAAATTGGAACGAGTCTCCTTTTCATTCAAATAGTAGGTTGTATAGAAATGTTGCGAATCTCTTTTTTGTTTCTGAATATCAGACCAAAAGTTGGTATCAGGAGTACAATACAAAATCTTATCATCACCAAATGAAAGCTCTTTCACCTGCAAAACCTCATTCTTTTTTATGGCTCCCAGGTTCAAAGGGAAAGCAGAATCTTTCGTATCTCCCAAAACATGTATCAGCGCATCGCACCCAAAGCAATAGGCTGCCTCCTGAAAATCTGCACTCATCGTCTTTCTTCCACATGCCAAAGACAAATACAATTTGCCACCGGCGCATTGCTGCCTTGCATAAGCAATCACCCGATAAGCAAGGTCTCTGTACTGAAAAGCTTCGTCGTCATTAGTAATATCACTTATCCCTTGCAAAATAAACAAACGAATAGTTTTTACATACTTACCACAACTCTCTTCTATCTTTTCAAAATCTTCAAGAGTGGATTTTATAACTCTATTCCCCACTTCTTTATGTTCCCTATCGGTTGCAACAAGCCATAGTTCATCAATAGGAAAAGAGGAAAAATCAGCCTCTTCTCTACTCGTTTGTATGCTCTGATAAGAGGCTAATCCTTCATAAAAATCAACCTCCTTAAAATTAATATACCCAACCGTCTCTTCAATAATATCAGGTTGCGCTCCTAATGCCGATACTAATATATTTTTTGCCATAAATGCCTAAAAATTAACTCTACTCCTCCTTAACCTTCGGACAAGTAGCTTTCAGAATCTCCTTACGAACATCATCCGGAACCAAGCCTCCTCCGTAGTACCTCAAACTAACCACGTTGGTTACATTCTGCACTGTAAAGTGTTTCTGTCTAATCTTGAATGTCCCACAACTTAACTCCACTTTTCTCCAAAATAGTTTGCGAACATCTGTATAAAATACATAAAATATCGCAATATTTGCCATTGCTCTTACTGCAGAAATAAAAACAACATAACTATCAAACCAATTGACTATTGTATCCCAAAAACTTACCATCTTTATCTTTTATCACTTTTTAAATTATGTTTTATCTGATATATGTACTCACAATTTAGAAGTTGTTTAAATTTTATTTCGAGCATATTTGAGAGAGATTTTTAAATCTATTTTTAGTCTTCTTTTGCAGAATTTTCTTGTATAACACACCCAATATACACTTTTCAATATAATTTTCACTCGAAAAGATACACTTTTCAATATAAATCAAAATTCCAACAATTCTTCATTGTCTTGCATATCAATGAACATCACATAATAAATCGGCAAATACACAATCTTGCCGTTCTGCTTCACTTCTCTCTCATTAGAGAGTACAAGTGCAGACTTAACGTTATACTCTTCGTCTGATGTGAGTTTGTTCAATGCACTATGAATCGTATAATCTCTGCCGGATTTCACCTCTATAGGCAATATACTCAAATTATTATAATCATCTATTATAAAATCAACCTCACCCTTACTCCTGTTGTCATAATAAAACAACTTGTATCCGTGAGCCTTCAGCTCTTGCGCAACAACACTTTCATAGACCGAACCTAAATTTATACTCCGTTCATCTTCTAAAATTGGCTTGGCATTCCTACCATATAGTTGCGATGTGAGCAAGCCTACATCGTTGAGATACAATTTCAAAAGATTCTTTTGAACACTTTCTAACAAAGGAAAATGAGGATTAGAAATCGCATGAACCGCATTAGATATACCTGAGGAAATCAAATACTCAAACTCTTCTTGAAATTTATCAAATCTTTCGCCCTCCTTATTCCGCACATCCTTGAAAACAATACGTTTCTTTTTGTTTTCCATCTGAGAAGGAATCATATCGTAAATACGTTTTATAAGAAGGTTTTTCCCATTGTTGCTTTCGTATTTTGACGCATCATCTGCATATAGACCTTTAATACTATTTTGCAGTTCACGAACTTTCACAACATTGTGCGTTTCAAGGTATGTATTAACTACATCAGGCATTCCCCCAACAATTAAATAGCGTCGAAATAAGTCCATCAGCTTGTTGTGTTGTGGCTCTGAAAGACTTTCTCTATTCCTGAACTTTTCTTTGATTAGCGTAACCGCCTCCAACCCAAAACCATTGGCAATTATAAACTCTTCAAAATCGAGTTGATACATCTCTTTCCTGATAATGCTTCCGACCGGAATTGATGTTGTGGAGCGCAGCGTCACACCCAACAAACTGCCACTTGCGATAAACCGATACCGTTTCTCCTGACGAAAAAACTTTAGCATTGTCAGATATTGCGGATATTGCTGTATCTCATCTAAAAAAACCAATGTATTTTCATATTTGTCCAATTTTTCTCCGGCAAACATGCTCAACGACATATAGAAATCATTGGTAGTGTGAACTTCTTTAAAAAGTTTTGCGCCTTCTTCATCTTCTACAAAATTCAGCTCTACAAAATTGACATACAGACGTTTGGCAACCTCTCTTACTATATAAGACTTGCCTACCTGTCTAGCTCCTTCCAACAATAAAATCTTGTCGGAATCTGACCTTAAATGCTCCTCTATGTAACGTTCAATTTTCCTGTACAACATTCCAAAATACACTTTTCAATATAATTTTCACTCGCAAATATACACTTTTCAACATAAAATCACACTAAAAAATATACACTTTTCAATATATTTTAGAGCGAAAAAGATACACTTTTCAATACAACTCTTTCTCTAATATCCTCTCTATTTGCCCAACATAATAAAACGGGACGTTGATCAACTTGAACTGCTTACCTCCCATAGTTATCACATTATCAACAGAATAAGGATTAGACCAAACTCTGATTGCTATGGCATGCGTAGCTTTTTCCATAAAAAGATGCAACGATTTAAGTTTGGCATTATGCCCGGATTTCACCTCTATCGGAACCACTAAGCTCTTGAACTGATAAAGAAAATCAACCTCTGCATCAGACCCCTCCTTGTCTCTGCGCCAATAGTTATGACGAAGAGATATATCATTGTCATACGCCACAAGTTCTTGAGCCACTATATGTTCCGCTATCCTGCCTCGCCACACATCACATATATCTTTTGCAGAAAAAACATCGTTCTGCACTTTGGATGCATAATTGACAATACCTGTATCCACCCACAACAATTTAGGACGTTTCTTAAAGTTGGGCAATATCGGAACTTGGGTATCTGATGTTGGATAGACCAACTCTGTCAACATAGCTTTGGCGATGATTTGAAAAGCCTCGCTCATCTCTCTCGACCGATAATTTGAACCACCAAAACCTTCAAACGAGATGGTCTCTGCCGCACTTTGCCAACCATAGTCCATTATCGTGCGTATCACCTTCACCATTGTTTTGCTGCTTGTATATTTCTCCACATCATCTTTGTAGGCCTGCAACAATGAGTTAAACACGCTCGCACACGACAAGATGTCTCTCTTTTTAGCATACTGCACGATTACCGCCGGCATTCCGCCCACCAAAACATACTCCCGAAAAAGCCGCATCACACGGTCATGAACAACAGACTCAACGCTGAAATTCTCTACAAGTTCTTTGTCAAAATCTTCGCCCAATCCGCCTAAAAACTCCAAAAAAGAACACGGACGCAATGACATAAACTCTACTCGCCCCACCGGAAATGAGATTTTACGAACATCCATCACCGTCTCTAACAAAGAACCTGCCACAATTACATGAATCTCCGGAGCCTCTTCATAGAAATAACGCAACATAGCAACCGCCTTTTTTGAGTTTTGTATCTCATCTATGAAAAGAAGTACAGAACCATCTTTTTGCTCCTGCTTTTTATGAAAATAGATAGATTGCAACAATTGACCCACATCATCTGTCTGTTCAAATAGCTCGGAATCTTTACTACGCTCGAGGTTAAGATGCAAAAAAGTATCAAACTCCTTGGCAAACTCTTTCACCAAGGTTGTCTTACCTACCTGACGAACACCCCTTATTATCAAGGGTTTCCTATCTTCAGAATATCTCCATTCTCTTAATTTATGTATTGTTAATCTCCTTATCATACGCTATATTTTTGTAATGAAATGACGGTACAAATATAACATTTTTGTAATAAAAAGACGGTTAAATTATAAAAATATTGTAATAAAATGACGGTATATTTTACTATTTCTTGTAACAAACAGACGGTTAATTTTACAATTTATTGTAATAAAAAGACGGTATAATGCTATAATTTTTATAATAAAAAGACGGTAAATTTTATAATTTCTTGTAACAAACTGACGGTATAATTATATGATTTTTGTAACAAACAGACGGTTAATTTCACGATTTTTTGTAATAAAAAGACGGTATAATACTACGATTTTTTGTAACAAACAGACGGTTAATTAGACCTACGCAATAGAGAGCATCAGGTTTGACGATGCTGTGAAAAGTGTTGCCATGTATAGTAAAAAAAAAGAGGTAAGTTATGATTCTCTGCTTGCTTCCTCCAATACATTCGCAATATAGAAGCAAAAAAGAACCCCTGCCGGAGTGGCAGGGGGAACAACTACTCTTTCAACGATAATTTTACAAATCCCAACAACTCACAATCGTGATCAACCCTTCTCGTTTTTGGGAAATCATACTCTCTATAGTTTTGGTTATTCGGTCGAGACACTGGAACTACTAGGCTTTCAAAATTATCTAAGTCTCTTGCCCATCCTCCGGTTATAAAATTCCAACCAGAGCCATGACCAATACGCAATACACACTCTTTACCTTTACAACATTTCAAAACCTTTTTCTTTATAGATTCAATTTTCTCCAAATAAGACTCTACTTTATCAGAATCATCCATATCAGACCTTTCTCGCCAATAATCTATTTCAAAATCTAATAAACTAATAGTATGTTCATTTATAGTTTCAAACAAATTTTCATAAGAAGACATAATCATAGGTAAATCACCAATTGTAGAACATCTCTCTTTCGATTTATTATATCCTTCTATATTAAGTTTCATCTCAAACTCGGTTTCATCTTCGGGACATAAAGCTTCGATTAATTGAGATTTACTTACATCCCAAAAACCTCTTGATGTCCGCTCATTTATATTCACCATTCGCAAAGCCACTGTATAAGAATCCCCGAAATAAGCATCACCAACTTGCAGAAATCTGAAAACATCATTATTCGGGTCTCTACCAAACAACTCCTTTTCTACCTTATTAGCGTTTGCCTTTTTCTTTTTCAACTCTCCAGTTAGTTTATCCTTAATACTATCATCAATCTTAGTTTCTGCATCATTAACATTCTCTGCAAAAGATGCAAGTATTGCAGTCCTAATCGCTCCTTTTATCGAACTACCGGGTATATATGGTTTACCCTGTCCATTATGAATATGCTCTTTCAAAGTATCTCTCTCTTGAGCTACCGACCATTCACAAACTATACGTTTCGCATAATCTTCAACTTTAGCGTTAGGTGCAAAACGTTTAACCACATTTCCTGTGGATTCCTTACGTTCAATCGCCACCACCCAATCTTGAAGATGTTCTTCACCAATCAAATTCAACACTTTTTCAGGAGAAACTACCGCCAACACATAATCGTCGTCCATCTTTCCTTTCACAAAGTCAGAACCTATCTGCAAAACCTCCCCGGAGCCTATATGCACAGATGTCAAAGTCTCTATCTTAACTATTTTTTTCATACTGCATTTCTCTTTATAGGTACAACAAAAGGTCTTCCACTCCTGTAAATAGCGTGCATTTTTTCGTCATTCCACTCTGGCATCAAGTCAACAATTGCACCACCAAGACTCTTTGACGAAGTTATGACAGAGCCTACATTAAACATATATACAGATTTTTTTCTCAAATGACGAAATCTCACCTCTTCACTACCTGAAATAAAACCACCTCGAAGCAAAAGCTCATAACTCGATTTTTCTAAATCTATACATTTCAACTCTTCTTCTGTCGGAATATACAAAGATAACAACATATATGAGTCCGCATCTTGCACATCCTGAACAATCTGCATATCAACTTTTTCTACCTCAAAACGTCCTCCTCCTACACTTCTGTCTGTCCCGACACCAATTTCTCCTAACTCCTCAAATAGAGTTTGCAATTCTATTTCAAGGTCATCTGGAGCGTCCAAGATACAATAAAGCCCCGCATTTTCACGAAAATAGGTCCAATCAAAAAAGAACGGTTCGGTCTTTCCATCTCCTCTCGGCACGCTCACTCGTTGATTTACTTGTGATTTTGAGGGCGTGTCGAATTTCTCAAGAGCTTCTACCGAAAGCAGATAATCTCCTTGCAACTGCTCTTCTTTAACTTCTAACTCTTTGCCTCTAATCAAATCTTGCCATAATTGCGAATCGACAAACTTCACCTTTTTCAGTTTTTTTCGATAAGCATGCTCTTCTTGACCTTTTACACGCACATTTAACCGACCTTGCACTTTGGGCAAAAAATAAAACTCGCCAAAATATGGGAAAGCAGAACTTATCGCAAAAGACATCAAGAACGATTCTATATCAGAAGATTTTCCCTTCTGAGCTCTTAAAGAAGCTAACGCAGACGACAAAGTATCGCTATGAAGCACAGAAGAGGAAAAGTCGTAATTCTCCTTTCCTGTACCAATATGCAGAGGAGTGAGATTTTTAAATTTTATTACAAATCTACTCATAATCAATACATTTTTTCAACACCCTTGTCAATGTCAAGACCTTCAAACTTAATCTGCCCATATCCACGTGAACCATGACCGCCCAAATAGTCGTCTTCTAACAATTCAATTGCTTGTTTAAGCGTCTTTTTCAATCCTTTTTCATCTTCTCCTTCAAATACATTCAGCACCATATTCAATTTAAATTTAGCTCCTGCAGGCACACGTTCAAACGTACGCGGATTTGCCTTAGCTGTCACTCTATCAATTGCAACTTCTGTTTTACTTTCTGTATAAGGCAAGTCCGTATTGCTAAAGTCACAAGCATCAACATCCAACTCTGCATCTCTTACAATCAGACGTGAAGGTCTGTTTTCATCAGAACCGGTTGCAACACCAAACAACTTTCCTGAAACTGAATTCGGGTCTTTACTTGGACCAACCTTTCCTCTATCTACATCAACACAACCATTTGCAATCTCTACCAACGCACGCATCTTACCCTTCAAAGAACTACCCGGAATATAGGGAATATTGCTAATAGGATTACGAACCACAAACTTGTCCGGACCTCCAATGTTCAACGCTGCATTTGTACCTCCAATATGCAAACCTGTTTTTAGCACTATTGTGCCTGTATATAATATTTTCTTTACTAATTTCATATTACTAATATTTAATTATTTACAAATAAATTACCTTAAAATCAATCCTTTCCTCCGTAGGCTTTATGATAAGCCAAAATAGCTTCCATAAGATTACAGAAATTCAAATAAGACTTCTGATCCGTAACGAACTCAAAACACTTATCAAAATTTTTTTTAAATAGTTTGAGACCTTCGTTTTTTTCATCTCGTCCAAGTGCATAAGCAACTTTAGGCTTCAACAAATAAAATGACGACTTCTCCTTTTCAAATTCTCCCATCTGAATTCTCTTTATTTCGCCGTACACATTACGAATTTTAGAGTTTGTTAAACCATTATCCGCCATAAACTTACCGACTTTTTCTGCAAAAACAACCATTTCTGGAGTTGCTCCATTTATAATCCACTCACTATTATACGCAGGATCTAAATTACTCCAAAACATATCAGACTTAGATTGTCTGTCTCCTTGTGAAAAATTACCCCCGTTGTTACCTCCATGAGGTCTATCATTTCGTCTATTTGCGTTAAAATTTGTATTTCGCATAATATCTTATTTTATTTATTAATACTCTATTTACTTCTATATTCTAATTCCGCCCAACGTGAAGCAAAAGCCCACAACTCAAGCAGATGATAATCTGAATGTATCAGTTCACCATTAAGTTTACCCTTGTTTTTGTCGCACACCTCCTTTATGCAGTTATCAATCATACTATTGACATCCTCGCCCGCACTACGGCTCTTCATTCTGCTCAAATCATACGTCAACATCCAATATGTCTTCGGTCTGGTAATTTGATGTTTTTTCATTTCTGAATTTGCATAATGAGACATCACTTTTGAAATAAAAGACTTTGGCAATTTGTTTGAATCGAGCAACTTTACAATCTTTTCTTTCAGTTTCTCAACCGTTGTGAATTCCAAATCCCAATTCAACGGAAAATCCATAAAAGACAGTGCATTCTTATCAACTCCTTTTACAGAATGACCTTTTGCAGCTTTCTCTTCTGTATCACTCTCCGCCGCCCCTTTCATTATAGGATACGATGGAGAAATAATTGCAACTCCTCCAGACACTGAAAAGGCTTTGTTTTCACATGTAAACTCTCTAAAATCCTCCTTTATTCGCTTTGCTATTTCTATCGTTACATCCCAACTTCCGACAATAAAGACATCATCACCTCCGCTATACACGATAAAAGATTTCTCTGGAGCAAGCTCTTTCCATATCGTATTAAGATAACCTGAGAAGAAGAAGTCGAAAGAACGACTCAACGCTGCGTATCTAGATAGTGTTGCACGCTCAGACGGAACACCTTGCTGGAAAATATGGCCTAGATTATCTACGTCCATCCTTAACACTCCCATTCTTGAAAAACGCCCTTCTTCATTTTTTGCGTCACACATCTCTTCAAAAGTGGAATTGTTAAACTCGTTTCCTCCATAAAAATCCAGCGAATAAATATTATTAACACCGTCCAAAGTACGCATAAAATCACAATTTCCGTTCTTACCATTCAGCGTAATTACTGTAACCTTGTCTGCTGAGGCTTTTAATTCCTCCTTCTTAGATATCAAATCTTTATCATTTAGGAAATAATATGTAAAACCTAATCCTAATGGCTCAATCTTAGTCATACTACTCCAATATGACAAAGGTTCTCCATCTTTCACCACCAATAAATCCACATCTCTCAACTTCTCTCCTATTTCTATCTGTTTAGCAGTTATTGGTTTCAGTATCAAAGAGTCTTTTTTTATCGGCTTTTCTGTTGTCAAAAACTCTTCTCCTGTTATAGTGTCTCTTTGTGCATCTCCTCCCTGCATCAACGGTTCAAAGAATTGCGAATAATTATCCTTAATCAACTGAGAAAACTTCGTATTCTTTTTCCTGTCTCTTAATTGGAACAACTTACCCCAAACTTCTCCAAGTCCGCCGTTCTTGTGCATCAATGCATCCTCTGACAAACCTACACTATCTATCGCCACAAACAAAGATGTTCCGTGCGATTCAAACAGCTTCTTTTCAATTGTCGAAACAGCCTCTTTAAGTTGTTCTTTTACATACTTAGTATTAGGAGCAAGAAGATAAAAGCCTCCGCCTGAATTATATATAATATTTGCCTGAAACAGATTAAGTTGTTTCAACAAATACCTTACAACTGTATCAGATAACAATCTCAAATAGAACGACCTGCCTTTCAGATTCTTACCCGCATATTTTGATACAATCTGATATATATACGGCTGAATGCCACTAAAATCGGCTCCAACAAGCAAGAACGGCTCATCTCCTGCTTTTTCTCCTTTTTCATAATCGTACAAGCAAACAGAGAGTGCTGCAGTTGTTTTCAAATGGTCATACAACGAAACATCAGGAAAATTTATTGTGCTCGCCGGAACACAACTTGTATATTTCTGCAACAGATTCAAAAAAGTCTCTGCAAATGCTTTATAGGTATTTGCCTGAATAAATTTAAACTCTCTTATAAAAGCATTCCACAACGATAAATAATCCGCCTCTGCATCAAATCTTTTTTTGGGGAAACAATCTTTCGTCAGAGTGAGTTTTTCTATCGGTATATGTTGCCAATTTGTTTTACTCTCCAGCTCCGCATCTGACAATGATATTGTTTCCAATATCGACGTCATTCTTTTCTTCTTAAAAAGAATCCCAACCGCTCTCTTCCTCATCTTGCGCATCTTTCATCGCAATATCTGAACTACGGTCCATACCAGAAGAAAGACAATCCGCTTTCTTAATCAATCTTCCCAAAACGGAAATTTGCTCTTCTGCCAAATGATGTCCTGCCGATAAATTTATAAGATTGTTCTTATCTGTCAAATCTGCAAAATCAGAACCAACAAGATTACGAAAAACCTCCATATTGTCTTCAATAAACTGAGCAGTCCATAATACATGCTTATGAGAATAAGAACCCTTATAAAGAGGACAAAAAGTTGATTCCGACTTGCAATATTCACTCAAAAACTTACTCTTACCAACAGACCCCTTATCCGCCCTCTGATAAAATTTTCCAATATCATGCAACAGCGCCGCTAAATAAATATGTTCTCTAATTTTATCTTCCATATTTTATATCATTTTTTTACATTTCACTTCATCATTTTCACCATTCCCATGCCGAGGCTGGTACCCTTTCCCAGTCCGCAGAAGTCGGGCAAGGAGACGTTTGTCCTGAACTCCACGTCAAAGCTCTGCATCTTCACCCCTTTGTATTTTATGGCGCGAGGCTCTTCCAACCGCAGAATCTCACACTTCACTTCACGCTCCAAATAGATGTCCAGCCCCTTGCACATAGACAAAATGTTACCTACCAAAATCCTTTGCAGAAACTCTGCGCGTGCCGCCAAACCCTCCATTTGTTGATACTCTCTGTAGTTGTCTGAGTTGAGTGGCAACCATTTGCGCAAGGTATAACGGAACGTATCGTCCCACGCCTGCACCACCATCTGCTTGGCATCCACGCTGTCAATCTCGAAACGCTCCGGCTCACGATTGCCTATCTGCAAGTCGAAGTCGCACGACGAGAAGAACTCTCCAATCGACTCCACCCCCTCGCCAATACAGACCAGCGCCGCTTTACCTCCTATACGTTTATACTGTATCAGCGGATAAGAGTAGCGCAAGCCATCCTCTGTATGTCCGCTAAACAGCACATCATGCGGAGTACCACAAACACGCTCCAAAACTGCGCCCCTAAAAAATTTGATTTCAGAAGTTCTCAGTTCATTTTTAAATCGAATGATTAATAATTTAATTCTATTTTTCATGCGTTTTTCATCTCTAAATCTCAATAAACAACCCCTAAAAAAAATCATAAACCCACCCAAAAATCATCCAAAAAACCATAGAAATCGCCTTAAATCTATGATTAGTTAAAATTAGACAATTTTTTTCAAAAACAAAATAAAAAGGAAGAAATTATTCATCATCCGTCATTTTTTTCATAAAAGCCTCAACAGCACAAAGCGGAACATTTGTCATCCACCCCTGCTCTTCATATAGTTTCATAGAAAATCTCAGCCCCATCTTTGCAGAATCATTTTCATTAACAAAAGAACGTAACGACTTGCTTTTCACATTCACCTCCGCTTTCACTTCTACAGGAACAATCTTTCCTGCACACTGTAGCAAAAAATCAATTTCAAGCTGAGAATTATCTTTGCTAAAATAATATTGATAAAGATTCTTAATAGACTTAAGTTGCTCCAACACATAGTTTTCTGTAAAAGCACCCTTAAATTCAGAGAAGACCTTATTTCCCAACAAAATATCCTTAGGATCCGTTTGAGCCATGGCCGCCAACAAACCCACATCCAACAAATATATTTTAAAAGCAGAACTATCAGCATAAAATTTAAGAGGCAATAATGGCGTTTTACAACGCTCCACCTTATACACAAGTCCCGCATCAACCAGCCATTGCAGAGCAACTTCAAAAGAAGCGGCTCTTGCACCTTTTTTTAGCATGCCAAAAATAAACTTCTTATTTTCTTTTGCCAATTGAGCCGGAACAGACTCCCATATTTGCCGAATTCGCTGAGCCGCCGCCTTCGTATGTTTACTTATATCTCTACCATACGCATCAATTATATCATTTTGAATTTGACGCGTCTTTTTTAGATTTCCTGTTGAGAGAAACTCATTAACAGCCTCCGGCATGCCTCCAACGAAATAATATTCTCGTAACCGATTGGTAAGATATTCTTGCTCCAACTCTACTACACGCCAATCACACTCAAACAGAGATTGCACTATGTTTTTCTTATCACAAGCCATTAAATACTCCATATATGTCATTGGATACATAGACAAAACATCCACTTTACCCACAGGAAAACTTTCGCCCTTACGTAATGTAATGCCCAAAAGCGAACCGGCAACCGCAACATGCAACTGTGGCATCTGCTCGCAAAAGTATTTTAACGAAGCGATTCCATTGTACACTTCTTGTATCTCATCAAAGACAAGCAAAGTTTTTCCCAAAACGATTTTTTGACCGGAATATCGCTCAATATCCACAATTATTCTATCAATATCAAAAGAGCGAAAAAGCGAAGTAGTAAAATCATTATTATGACAATTGACATAGACATAATTATCAAATTCTTGTTTGCCAAATAAATTAAGAATATAAGTCTTACCCACTTGTCTTGCTCCAAGAAGAATAAGAGGTTTATGTCTTTCATCATTTTTCCATAACACTAACTGATTGTAAATAAGACGCTCCATGTAAATGTTATTTTAAAGTTACGCAACAAATATACAATTTTATGAGGGAATATTTTCAAAAATATACAATTTTATGAGGGAATGTTTTCAAAAATATACAATTTTATGAGGGAATAAGGAGTAGCGCAAGCCATCCTCTGTATATCCGCTAAACAGCACATCGTGTGAAGTACCACAAACACGACCCAAAACTGCACCCCTAAAAAATTTGATTTCAGAAGTTCTCAGTTCATTTTTAAACCGAACGATTAAGAAGTTGTTTAAATTTTATTTCGAGCCTATTTGAGAGAGATTTTTTAATTTATTCCTATTCTTCTTTTGCAGAAAATAGTGGACTATTATCAAAAAAGGAGAATAAAAATAGGTTTAAGGTGAGTTCTATAAATTCACCGTTTAAAATTTAGAATGCAATTTGGGCGAATAAGATTTAGGAGAATGTAATTCGCCCCTACGGTTGATTGTGCAATGGCATTTTCATCAACAACATAGCCAATGATGTATATTCTGTCAACAATGCGTCGGGGCATGAAATACAAACCAGATGCAAATAGGTTAAAACGTTGGGATGTGGACATTTGACGTAGGGGCGAATCGCATTCGCCTTATTTTTCAAATTAATCCTTGTTTTTGTGGAAGAATGCAATTTAGGCGAATACAATTTGGGCGAATGCAATTCGCCCCTACGGTTGATTGTGCAATGGCATTTTCATCAACAACATAGCCAATGATGTATATTCTGTCAACAATGCGTCGGGGCATGAAATACAAACCAGATGCAAATAGGTTAAAACGTTGGAATGTGGACATTTGACGTAGGGGCGAATCGCATTCGCCTCGTTTTTCAAATTAATCCTTGTTATTGTGGAATATAGTCTGAGAGGCCGTTGTCTATAATGTATTCCGCAATCAAAGCGACTGTCTTAATCCTTGTTGTGGTGGAATATAGTATGTGAGAAGATGGAGGATTGGGCAATGGCAATCAGAAATGTGTCTTAATCCTTGTTGTGGTGGAATGTAGTCTGTGAGTGCAAGCAGATTAAAATTATGGCAAATTTCGCTGAAAGTCTTAATCCTTGTTATTGTGGAATATAGTCTGTGAGTCCTTGGTAAATTGGCACAACATTTCAGAGTGCCAAGTCTTAATCCTTGTTATTGTGGAATATAGTCTGTGAGACTCTTGAAAAAGGTGACATACTCTTTGTAGCTCAGCTGTCTTAATCCTTGTTATTGTGGAATATAGTCTGTGAGTTCAACTAAATATTACAATGGAGGTAATATACCTTGTCTTAATCCTTGTTATTGTGGAATATAGTCTGTGAGAGCAAAATTTATAATCCGCTGATTATAACACCTTTATTTTATAGATTTCATTATTTTTCTTTAATTCACCTCAAAAAAAAGGGTCATTTTTTCGGACTGCAAAATTAAATCAAATATATCAAAGAACATTGTTAAATTATATTAAATAAACAAGCAACATTAGCCTATTTTAGAAGAGTTCAATAAATTCATTTCCCAGAATTTTTGATTTTATTTCGAACACATAGAACTCTCCCTTATAAAGGAATACGAATATAAATACTTTTTTTCAAAAAAACAACGTATTCTTCGTCTTCATAATCAAATCCACATCTATGCTTTTCCCGATTATCTTCATGCTGCGCAACAACTCTGTAGATACCGGCACAATCAGTATGCTATCCTCATTTTCATAACACCCTTGCACCTCTACCAAATCCGAGCGAATCTGCTCATACTTCTCCCTGCTTAAATCGGCAATGAATATTGAGCGTTGCACTCGAAAACAACCCATCTTTTGCAAGTACTTAAAAACTTGATTGCGTACCTTGTTACTCTCTATGTCATACATCACAAAAAATAACATACTTGTGCTTTTAAACTGTTTTATTATACCTATCAAATTTTGAACTCGTTCCTCTATGCTTCCCAAAGAATTTACATTCACCCCCACCCGATTGGGAACGGGAGAACCGGAGATGCCGGAACCTGTTATCTTCTGCATCTTCTCTACAAATGTCAATTCTTTTCTTTTTTTCTTTGTCATCTCTCTTCTATAATATCCAATCAATACCAACTTCTTCTAAACCTTCCTTCAGAAATAAGCCTCCTCTATAAATACCTCCATAACTCTGCCTGACTTATAGAGGAGACCCAAGTGTCAGTCCAATCCCAAGTATGTCATCACCGAGTCTAAATCCACCCCGTCGTCGTAATCACCGCACATACCATCGGTCAGCGCATAAAAGGAATCTTCGTAATAGTCTGTGTCATCATAATCATTTTCATAATGAGAGTCATACTCCTCTTCATTTTCGTAGTCACTAAAAAATTCTGTTTCCATAATAATAAAATTTAATATTTATAATCAAGTTCGTTCCCTCAAGTATAGGCAAGTTCCATAAAAAGTCAATAAACAAAATCCATTTTTTTAAATCTAAATCATCTATCCCTCTATAAATGCCGTCACCAGCTCTGCCACCACAGCATTCAACTCCTCAGAGGTTCCCTGCTTAGGCGATTTCACAACATTGAATCCTCTCTTGCCATAAAATAGATTTATCTCTGCAAACTTCAACCCCACTTGCACTCCTATTTTCTTCCCGTAACTAATATCCCTGATTTCCGTCACAATAGCTCCGGTCTCCTCTATATATCTCTTCAAATCACCAATAATATCATTCAAAATTCCGGGAACAAAATACTCCTTAATTTTCTCTTTTTTAGCTCTTGCCGGATTCAACAAACTCTTTATCCGTTGCATGGTTTCGGCTCCGGGTTCATTACTCACCAACTCATCTTTCGCACTCTCTTTTCCAAGTTGATGTTGCTCCTCTTCCACCTGCTTCACATTTTCGAACAAAGCCATAGAATTTTGTTCATTCACTATTTGCTCCCAATCCACCAACTCTACCACAGGACTATAGTAAACATCAGGATCGATACTCATAAAACAAGCCCTGCTCACATCACACGTTCTATCATCAATCACCTGTTGCAAATTATATTGTTTGGAGAACATCGAGGCAAAAAGTTTGTAAAAAATGGAATAAATTCCGGCATCATAGCAACGACTCTTCAACTTAAACATCAACTTTAAACCATCCTGTCCCGGAGAAATAAAACAAAGAACCACCCTGCTATCACTCACCAAACGTTGTTTCAACTCTCCTAAATCGTGTCCCTTCTCTTGCACATGGTCGATGTCTAACACAAAGTATTCCGTATAGGCGAAATTCTCCTTTCTCCTAAATGCAGGTGTAAACATTCCGCACACGAAGAATGGCAATTCGCGTTTCTGCGTTGCATACATCTTAGCATCAAGTCCCTTGATGATTCTGAGCCGGGCGATCTTCTCTGCCACATCAGTTCGCGGAACTCGTATGCACTGATAAAGATAATCTACTCTCACCTTTTGCAGATTCTCTTCTGTCGAACGAATATTATTTCCACATGAAATCATAGTCTCACCTCCTTTTTTTAGTAGATTAAAATACTCACAACTAATCACTTACTCTCTTAAATTGTTGAGCTAAATCTTGCGCATATAAAAAGATTTGCTGTCTCCTGCTCCTCGTCACGCCCTGCACATCAATCGTCTCTTCCAAATAGTCATTTAACGCCTGTATCAAAATTCGTCTTCCCAAAGGC
Source organism: Bacteroidales bacterium (assembly GCA_015061185.1). GTDB lineage: Bacteria > Bacteroidota > Bacteroidia > Bacteroidales > Paludibacteraceae > UBA1181. Next base: position 50,480 of record SUWZ01000006.1, on the reverse strand, counting down.
TCCAACCAGTGCGAGCCATCCGAACCTACAGAGTAATATTCATCTGTAATCACGTTTTGGGAAATGAAAGAGACAACAACATAATCTACCCACACACGATACAACTCAATTACATCATACACCAAAACGGGTCTGTTATACTCATCTCTGTGCAGCACTCCAATGTATGGGTCTATTCCCGATTTTATCAACGCTCCTTCCACATTTCTATACAGCACTCCATATCCGTAATTCAACAAAAGATTAAAAATATCCATGGCAGGATGTTGCGTACGCTTTTCAAAACGATAGGTTGGAGGAATCACCGAATTGATGGCACTAAAATATAGCTGTGCAGATTGTCCTTCCCATCCTCGCAAATTCACTGCTATATCCGAAACCATATCTCCCTCTGCTTGCAATATCTTTTGTCGAAATTTTTCCAACTGCGCAATGCTTTTTTCTACTCGTAGCCTACTCTCCTCATCCTCCAACCGAAACATCAAAAGCATTGCCTGCTGATTCTCTATTTTTTTACTCAAAATCCCCTTTATCCAATCTACAGCTGCAACACTCTGCGTAAACAGAAGCTGTCCTTTGCGGATGGTGGATATCGAGCCATACTTAGGACTCCAAACTCTTCCTATAGGATGCCCGGACTTGTCGATAAATACAATCTCAATCTCCTTTTCTATTGCCAACATCACCGCATCACTACTAATCCTTGCTCCTTTTGAGATAGAAATACTTCTTATCCCATCCAATGGCAAGCGTTGTTTCCCATCGTTATTGGTAATAACCAACGCCTCATTTTCACAATTCAAAGAAGCTCCGTAATTATTTAATATCAGTTCCATAATATTTGTGTTTTTGTTTGTTGCACAAAGATTTGCTTTGCCAGACGAAATCTATTTTCGTTTTGTAATTATTTTTTGTAACTTTGATAAAAAATCAATGGAAAATGCCTATTAACAAAAACGCCTACGAGCGATACTTAATCATAGACCGCTGTTTGCGAGAGAATGAAGCGGAAAACAGAACGGTCAAAAAATTTGCAGAGACCTACTTCGCTGAATTTGGGAAAGAGATCTGCGAACGAACTATTCAGCTGGATATCAAAAACATCAATTTAATTCATGGTGAAGTAATTGACAGAAAAAAATTGGCAAACGGAACCACTTACTATAGCTACAAGGAGAAGAATTTTTCTATCCTAAATTCTCCATTATCAGAGAATCAAAAACTTTATCTGAAAGAGATTGCCGATGCATTGAAGATTTTCAGAGGACTCCCCAAAATGGAGTGGATAGAGTCTGCCATTGCCCAACTAAATGCCTCCATAGAAAACGAACCGGGAAAAAGAGAAATTTTTTCTATCGAAAACAATCCGCATCTAAAGAAATTCGAATTATTGAATCCATTAGCAGAAAGCATTAAAAATCAAAAAGTTATAAATGTAACAATTCGTCCTATTGAAAGAGAATTTGACGAAGAAAAAGACATTCATATTCTTCACCCTCAACACCTTAAACAATTCAATAGAAGATGGTATTTGATTGCATTCAACGAAAAAGATAACCATGAAAAACTATGGACTTTTGCCATTGATGAAATAGAAAAATTATCAGAAAATTTATCCGTACCCTACTATTCACAACCACAAAATTGGGATAACTATTTCAGTCAATTCATCGGTGTTACCAACTTCAAAGAGAATAAGATAGAAACAATACGTTTGAAAATTCATGGTGCCAAGGTTTGCGGACTGTTACATAACAACCCTATTCACCCTTCTCAAGAAAGTAATTGGGAAGTGGGTCAGGATACCATGGAAATGAAATTAACCATCAAAGAAAATTGGGAACTGATGAATTTCCTTCGTCGTTATGCCGGGAATATAGAAATAATCTCTCCTAAATCATTGAGAAAAAAATATACAGAACTATTGCAAAGAGGAATTGATTTAAATAAGGATAATCCGGAATAAACTAATGCTATCCCGATACTGCATCCCGGCTACCATCGCTTCGCTCAGTATTGCCTTACAGGTAGGGGAATTATGAATTATGAAACCTCATCAGAACATCTCGGCTCTCGTACTCTCTGACATCGAACGATTGCGCTCTTTCATGCTTAATTGATAAGTGATTACCTCGTTATAAAGGGTTACAGGATTGTCTTTGGAGTAGGTCTCATACGAAACAAATCCGCCAAGAATGGTATCCTCCATCAAACGCTCCGGATGCCACCCTTTCCCGATGTAAAAAAACATTTGATAGGTACCATTTGCCAACTTAAAAGTGTAAGTACTATCAGCACAAACATAGGCATGAGATACCACCTTCCCCTTTTCATTCTTCTCTTTTATCACGGCAATCATATCAAATGCCAAAGGAGCTGTCACCTGCACATCAGAATTAAATTTGGAGGTACACTCCCGATTGGCACCAAAATAGGAACTATATGGAGTAGATCCATGAGGCAATTGGTTTTTACCATACTTCTCGATATCCGATTCTCTTTGCAATAAACTATCGCGCAAAAAAGTGGCACGTTCCGTTAATTTGTCATTCGGGAAGGCATGCAAAAATTCATTGTAGGCCTTTACCGTGTTGCGCTTGTGCTTGCGTTGGAAATAAGACTCCTCCAACAACGACTTTTTTTGATTGATTTTGCTATTGTATTTGCTGTCCGGATAGTGATCTCGGAACGAGACATATTCCATTACCGTGTTGCGTCTTAAAGCCGAATAATAATCAACCGTCTCTTTAAAACAAGTGATGGCTATCACATAAACGAGTAGCAACAATACCGCCACTCCGGCAACGATTTTCATTATTTTATCCTCTTTCATACGCTTTTTTACGGTTTAAGAAGTTGTTTAAGGCAACTTCTATAACGTTTATAATTGTTTATCTCAAGCCAACGATTGCAAACCCTATGCCTTCAAACAAAGAGAACGAACCTTGTTGGCAATACCCTCTGCATCCATTCCATAAATATGATACAACTCCTCTTGCGTACCATGCGCCACAAACTCATCCGGCAATCCTATTCTGTGAAGCTCTACATTCAATTGATTGTCAGAAAGAAATTCTAACACAGCCGAACCAAATCCGCCTTTAATCACGCCATCTTCCAACGTTATAATGGTTTTGTATTTCGACGCAATCTCACGCAACAAATCCTCGTCCAACGGTTTCAAAAACAACATGTTATAATGAGCGACAGAAATTTCCTCCTCTTCCAACTGACGGGCAGCTATTACTGCTTGATTTCCTAATGGCCCTAATGTGAGCAGAGCCACATCTTTACCCTCTTTCAAACAAACACCTTTTCCAACCTGCATCTCCACCATATCATGATGCCAATCCATCAACACGCCCTTTCCTCGCGGATAACGAATCATAAATGGTCCGTGTCCGGGCAACGAAGCTGTGTACATCAAATTGCGCAACTCTACCACACTCATAGGGGAAGCAATCGTCAGATTAGGCACACAACGGAAAGCAGCCAAATCGAATGCCCCATGGTGTGTTGCCCCGTCAGAACCAACCAATCCTGCTCGGTCCAAACAGATTACCATATCCAAATTTTGCAAAGCCACATCATGTATCACATTGTCGTAGGCTCGCTGCATAAAAGATGAGTAGATATTGCAAAATGGCATTAATCCTTGCTTCGCCAAGCCGGCAGAAAAGGTCACTGCGTGCCCCTCAGCAATACCCACATCAAACACACGCTCAGGCATCTCATGCATCAAAAACGACATCGAACAACCTGATGGCATGGCAGGCGTTATACCTACCACCTTATCGTTCATCTTGGCTAAATCTACCAAGGTATGACCAAACACATCTTGGAAAAGCGGTGGTGTATCTTTCGTTATCACCGGCACCACTCTCTCTCCTGTCTCTTTATTGAATTTGCCCGGCGCATGCCACTCTGCTGCACACTCTTCAGCAGGTTTAAAGCCTTTTCCTTTTACCGTTTTCAAATGCAACACCTTAGGACCTTTGTAATTCTTTATCTCCCGCAGAATTTTAATCAACGAAAAAATATCATGACCATCAGCCGGACCAAAATAACGAACATTCAATCCTTCAAAGATATTTTGCTGGTTGGTGATAACCGCCTTCAAAGAGTTGTTGAAACGAATCAATCGACCCTTTCCCTCATTTTTTAACAGTCCCAACTTCATCAAGAGCAAGGAGAAACGATGACGCCACTTATTGTAGGCTTTAGAGGTAGTCAATTTCACCAAGTATTCACTCATTCCTCCCACCGGAGGCGTATCGATAGCCATGTGGTTGTCATTCAAAATAATCAGCAAATCGTTGGATGAGCAAGAAGCATTGTTCAATCCTTCAAAAGCCAACCCACCTGACATTGCAGCATCACCAATTACAGCCACAACATGGGCATCTTTCTCCCCCTTGATCTTGGCTGCTATCGACATACCCAATGCTGCCGAAATGGAGTTGGAAGCATGGCCTGCCACAAATGAGTCATACTCACTCTCATGTGGATTAGGAAAGCCACAAATACCACCCAATTTACGATTGGTATGAAAAATGGTCCGACGACCTGTCAAAATCTTATGACCGTAGGCTTGATGACCCACATCCCAAACAATTTGGTCTTTAGGCATATCAAACACATAATGCAAAGCGACAGTCAACTCAATTACACCCAGACTTGCTCCTAAGTGTCCCGGATTGTTGGCCAACTCATCAATGATAAATTGTCGCAATTCTTTGCAAAGTTGCGGCAACTGCTCTTCCGACAACCTCTTAAGGTCGCTCGGATATTCTATTTTATCTAACAATCTTTCCGACGTTTCACTCATGTTTCTCTCACAATTTAGAAGTCATCGAACAAGAGCATCGCTTTTGATGACCACTTGCCGAAATTTCTCTATCCATTCAACTTTTATTTATCAAAAGTAGTTCAAAACAGCTTTGAAACAACTCTCTGCTACACGATAATTACAAAATTCCGTTATCAAATAGTAATATCGCAAAATCTATTACGCAAAAATAAATATTTTCATCGAAATTTATATATATTTGCGTAAAAATAAGATTTAATTTTCAATAAAGGCAAGTTCTATAAGAAGTTGTTTAAATTTTATTTCGAGCACATTTGAGAGGGCTTTTTAAGATTGTTTTTATTGTTTTTTGCTGTTAATAGTGGACTATTATCAAAAAAGAATAATAAAAATAGGTTAAAAAGAAGTTCAAAGATGTCAAAAAAAAATAAAGAGTGAAGCTCAAAATCAATTTAATAATAAAATTTAAACAGCTTCTAAATTAGAACGAAATGATTTTGAAAGATTTTAGGTTGCAAAATATTGCTTTTGTATCCATTAATGTAATAATTGGTAATAATATAAAATAGATATTGTATGAGAAAAATATTTGTAATTTTATCTATGGGAATGATGTTTTCTTCCTGCGTCACCAAAAAGGAGTTCAACGAGACGGCCTCCAACTTGTATGATTGCAAAAAGAAATCCGAGGCTCAGTGCCAAGAACTTAGCAATGCCAGAAAGCAAATTGCACTATTGCAATACGACTCTGCCGCAGCTCAAAAAAAGATTCAAAACCTGATTTCAGATTCTATTGACAAATCCAAAAGATTGCATCAAGCGGAATTAGAAATTGCAGACTTAAAGGGGCTTAACCAAAAATTAAGCGATAAATTAACCAATACCAAAAGCGATGCCGAAATAAAAAAATTGTTGTCTGACCTCCAATCTACACAAGAGAAATTACAAAAAAGAGAGGATGCTCTTGCTTCTGCTGAAAAAAATTTAAAGATTTCATCGGATCAAATAGCAGAAAAGGAATCTAAATTGAAAGAATTAAGCGATATTGTTTCTAAGCAAGATAGTTTGATGAAAAACCTTCGTAAGAAAGTGGCAGATGCGCTTCGCGGTTACGAAGGAAACGGATTGGAAGTAGTGAATAAAGGTGGAAAAGTTTATGTATCTCTCGAAGAAAAACTATTATTTAAATCCGGAAGTTGGGATGTCGATGAAAAGGGGGTAAAAGCCCTTACAAAACTATCTGATTTCATGGCTGAAAACCAAGACATCAACATGGTAATCGAAGGTCATACAGACGATCGTCCGTACAAAGGTTATGGCAACATCAATGACAATTGGGATTTGAGTACAAAACGTGCCACTGCCATTGTTCGTATCCTACTACAAAATAAGAACGTTAATCCGGCATGTATCTCGGCTACAGGTCGTGCGGAATTTGTTCCGTTGGATAATGCTCAAACAGCAGAAGCAAGAGCTAAAAATCGCCGTATCGAGATAATTTTGAGTCCTAAAATGGACGAACTTTTAGAGGCTATGTCTAATAATGCAGAATAATGCAACTACAAACAGTTGTCAAAATAGATAAAGAACTGAACATCAATTACAATAGCAAAATATTGATGTTCGGTTCTTGCTTTTCCGAGCATATCGGAAATCGTTTGCAGTTTTTGAAATTTTCGGTAGAGAACAATCCATTAGGCATCTTGTTCAACCCTTTCTCTATCAGTCAAACCATTCAACGCATCATCCAAAATAATCCGTTTTCTGAAACTGATTTATTTGAACATGAGGGTGTATGGAATAGTTTTTCACTCCATAGCGAATTTGCCGCTCTTTCTCCGAAACAGTTTTTGGAGAATGCTAATCAAAGATTAATTGAAACACATTGTTTTCTAAGAGATTGCGACTACCTTTTTATCACATTAGGTACAGCTTGGATATACCGACGAATTGAAACGGGAGAAATTGTGGCCAATTGTCACAAAGTTCCTGCTTCATTCTTTAAACGTTCAAGAGAATCAGTTACCAACATCGTCTCTGTTTTATCTAATATGGTAACTCAACTAAAAGCCTTTAATCCTGACCTCCAAATCGTCTTCACCGTAAGTCCGATCAGACATTGGAGAGATGGAGCACATGACAACCAAATCAGTAAGTCTTCTCTACTCCTTTCCATCGAAGAAATTCAAGATCAATGGAGTGATATCCACTATTTCCCGGCCTACGAAATCATGATGGACGAACTGAGAGATTACCGCTTCTATGCAGAAGATATGATACACCCTAATAACCTTGCCATCAACTACATTTGGGAAAAATTTTGCGAATTTTCATTTGACGACAAGGTAAAAACAGATATTTCAGAAATAGAAAAAGTAGCTCGTTCCGTTGCACACAGGCCTCTTAATCCGGAAAGTCCGTCTCATAAAAAATTCAAAGCCAACACCTTGCAACAAATCGAGCAACTTCAAAAAAAATTCCCTGCAATCAACTTCCAAAGAGAACGAGAACAACTACTTTGATTGGAACTTGAAATTTAAGAATCCTAATTCCTAACCTCAATCCACTTTCTTCAATACCAAAGCAGTACGAGACGGGATGTACAGTCGTAACCACGCTTTATCTTTCACTTCAGACTCTTTATCCACATCTTGCGTAAAGTAAGTTTGCTCTTCTTGCACAAAGCCAAATCCGCCATATTGCTTATCGTCTGAACTCAAAATAAGGTCATACTTACCCGGCTCTGTCAAGATTCCATAATCGGAAAAAGATTTATTAGGATGAAAATTAAATACAAAAACCAAGTCCAAACGACGGAAAGCCAACACTTGGTCGTCCGACTTATCCCAAAGTTCGATAATTGGAGATTCTGCAAATTTACGCTCCGAAGTCACAATTTTGATCATGCTCTTATCAAAATCTCCCAAATATTTGTATTTCAGATCTGTATCATCCACCAAATGCCATTGTCTGCGAGCATGCTTATAGGACCAACCATTCCCTTCACGCGGGAAATCGATCCATTCGGGATGACCAAATTCATTTCCCATAAAGTTCAAATAGCCTCCATTCATCGTAGAAATAGTAATCAAACGAATCATCTTATGCAAGGCAATCGCTCTATCCATCATATAAGAAGAGTCGAACAAACGAGACATGTGCCAATACATATCCGCATCTGCCAAACGGAACATAATTGTTTTATCTCCCACCAAAGCTTGGTCATGACTTTCGGCATAACTAATCACCTTTTCATCTTGCCTGCGATTGGTTAAAGTCCATAAAATATGTCCGGGTTTCCACTCTTCATCTTTCACCTCCTTAATCATTTTGATCCAAAAATCCGGAATACCCATTGCTAAGCGATAATCAAAACCGATTCCACCATCTGCTATTTTAGCCGCTAATCCGGGCATACCGCTCACATCTTCAGCAATGGTGATTGCGCGCGGATTAACCTCATGAATCAACTGATTTGCCAGAGTTAAATAACATATCGCATCACCATCTTGATTGCCATCATAATAGTCTGCATATCCGGTGAAAGCCTTCCCCATGCCATGGTCTAAATAGATCATCGAGGTTACTCCATCAAAGCGGAATCCATCAAAATGAAACTCTTCCAACCAATATTTACAATTAGAAAGCAAGAAATGAATCACTTCGTTTTTCCCATAATTAAAACAATAGGAATCCCACAAGGTATGTTTTCCTCTCTCTCCATCATGAAAATATTGATAAACAGTACCATCTAAAGCACTTAGTCCTTCATTTACATTTTTTACGGAATGAGAGTGCACCAAATCCATTATTACAGCCAACCCCATTCCATGAGCCGTATCAATCAACTCTTTCAGCTCTTCCGGAGTACCAAACCGTGAAGAAGGTGCAAAAAAACTGGAAACATGGTATCCAAACGAGCCATAATAAGGATGCTCTTGGATAGCCATCAACTGAACACAATTATATCCATCTTCGGCAATACGAGGCAAAACGTTATCCTTAAACTCTCTGTAGGTGGATACCTTTTCCTCTTCACCGGACATTCCGATATGCGCTTCATAAATCAACAATGGACTAGTATTGGCTTTAAATTTTTTTGTCTTGAATGTATAATTTGTTTCCGGAGCCCAAACCTGCGCACAAAAGAGCTTAGTATAATCATCTTGCACCACTCGCCTACACCACGCAGGAATTCTCTCTCCACAACCACCATTCCAATAGACTTTCATCTTATAAAGGTCGCCATGGTGCAACAAATCTTCTGCCAACTCCAATTGCCAAACCCCATTTTTTGATGGTTTTAACTTATACTCTTCACTCTCCTTCCAATCGTTAAATGTTCCTATCAAATAGATGGCTGTTGCATTAGGTGCCCACTCCCTAAATATCCACCTTTTTGCCTCTCTATGCAAACCAAAATAGAGGTAACCCGATGCAAACTCTGACAAAGACGAAGAGCCATTGTAGGTTAACGACGAAACCTTTTTTGAATAATATTTATAACGAGCCACTATCGCTTCTTGATAGGGTTTTAACCAAGGATCTTTTTTTATCAACTTCAACATTTCCATTTACTTTAAATTAAAGTGAGATCAATAAATTCACTGTTTTAAGAAGTTGTTTAAATTTTATAAAAAAATATTTTAGAGTTTTACTCTCTTATTTTCTGTATCCTTTAGATTCTTTTTAACCTATTATTATTCTCCTTTTTTGATAATAGACCACTATTTTCTGCAAAATAAGAATAAATACAGATTTAAAAATCTCTCTCAAATAGGCTCAAATAAAATTTAAACTACTTCTAACTTTTATAAGTTCAAATCCTATGGGATAAACTCTTCGGTACTTTTTGATTTATTTCGGCAACTAAGAAGTTGTTTTAAATTTATTTCGAGCCGGTCACAGTACTCATACTGCCCCATCCTTTCGCTCAGTAATTCACTCGAAATAAAATTCCAAATTCCGCAAAATGAATTCATAAAACTCACCTAAAGGAATATTACAAAATGTCTAAATTTGCCATTTTGAGTCAAAAAAAGCAAAAGTCTAAACAAACCATAGGCAAAATCTATAAATACGGTCGAGATTTTTTTGAAGTTCTTTGAGTTAAAACACTTATATCATAGAAGGAACTATGTGCATCGTAACAGCATAAATATAAGCGACATAACGCAAATAAACTCAAAACTCCCTAAACATAAACGTAAAATAACAATTCATAAATCCCAATTTATAGAGGTTGTCTAAAGCAAACTTAATAATAAATTTTGAAAATAAAAAAGAAGAACGCTTAATTTTATAACAAAAAAAAACTGCAGAAAGGTTTTCCCTCTCTGCAGTTTTTAAAATATGTAATCTAAAAGATAATTATTTCTCAAAAACAACCTTAAACTCTACACGTCTGTTCTTAGCACGACCTTTAGCAGTTTTATTTGTTTCAACAGGTTGGTCTTGACCAAATCCGGCAGAAGTCAATCTTGAAGACTCAATTCCTTTATCTTCCAAGTACTTCTTAACAGCAGCAGCTCTATCTTCAGACAATTTTTGATTTTTAGCAGGATCACCTACATTATCAGTATGACCATTGATAGACAACTTGTAAGAAGGATTTTCCTTCATAATGTTAACAACATCATTCAAGATTTTGTTAGAAACAGATTTGATTTTAGCAGAACCTGTTTGGAATTGGATTCCGTTCAAAGCTTTTTCAAATACTTTCTTAACCTCTGCTTTAATTTCAGGGCAACCTTTGTTTTCTTTTACTCCGGCAACGTCAACACAAACATCTTCGAAGTCGAACACACCATCACCATCTTTATCTGTAGGGCAACCATCCTCAGTTACGAAACCTTTAGCAGCAGAAGGAGTTCCAGGACATTTATCCAAGTAGTCTGCAACACCATCACCGTCAGAATCCAATGGACAACCATTCTCATCAACAGAAACGTTTTCAGGAGTTTCAGGACATTGATCCAAATAGTCTGCAACACCATCCTTATCAGCATCAAAAGGACAACCTACAGAGTCAACAGAGATACCTTCAGGAGTTCCAGGACATTTATCCAAGTAGTCTGCAACACCATCCTTATCTGTATCCAACGGACATCCGTTAGCATCTACAGATACTCCAGCAGGAGTATTAGGACATTGATCCAACTTGTTAGGAACGCCGTCACCATCTTTATCTGTATTGAATGCGAAGTTTACATAAATTCCTAAGTTGTGAATCAAGTGTTGATCGTTGAATGCTCCACACTCGCGGTTTTCAGCCAAATCAGCTGTAGAACCCATTGGATAACCATATTTTGCAAAGTAACGAATACCCCAAGCATCAGACAATCTCATGTCACAACCAACACCTCCACCTAATACAAAGTTTACACCTTTGTTAGCATCGCTTGTAGTTTGGAAATCAGTTGCATCATCCAATCCATAAATTGCACGTGCTCCTAAGTTGATAAATACGAATGGGTGAAGCAAAGCCTCTTCATTCTTAACAAATTTGAATCTACCCATCAAATCTACATAACCTAAACCTGATTTAAACTCGCCGTCATTAGAGAAGAACTCTCCATCACCTACACCATAACGTCCCCATAATGCTTGTAAACCAACATCAAAATGTTCGTTCAAATAACGAGAAAATGTTAATGACGCAGCTCCGTAAAAATTGTCTGTTACATGGAAAAATTTATTTCCCCAATCATTAGCTGCCTCTACTTTACCTCCATAAAGTCCTACACTCCATGGCCTGTCTTCTGTTTGCGCAGAAACCGTAAGGGTCGCCAACACTGCACAGACTAAAATGAATAATTTTTTCATTGTATTAATATTAATAGATTATTATTTTATAATTTCTCATTCATTACTGATTAAAATCATGCAAATATAATACCAAATTTTTGCAAATAAAACTTAATTCAGTAAAAATAGTTTGTAAATTTGAAGAATTAACGTTTATACTTTAACCAAACCCTTCTCTACTTATTAATAAATACCTAATAAACAATTTCTTAACATTATACTTTCTACTCATCTGCTTATTTTTATACACCGATGTAAAAGTAGGAATTATTTTTTTATTTAACATCTTTTTTTTACTTTTTTTCAAATTGCCAAATAAACAGAGCTAAACTCAATGTTTTTTTGGAGAAGAATTTCTTGCCACTAACCTACCTTTATTACATCTTTATACTCTTGATAGCGAATCATAATCTCTTCAACAAAATTATAAACCTCCTCTCCCCTCAAATAGCCGTGCCGAACCACCGGATCGTTAAAAAACTCTGGTTTGGCTTTCATCAGCACAAATGTCTTGACATCATTCCACTTTTCCGGATTTTTACCATGCTTTTCTGCTAATGCTATCGCATCTCTGACATGACCAACTCCTGCATTATAACTGGCTAAAACAAACTTCTTCCGCTCATTTTTATCTTCTATATACGAAAAGATATTTTCTACTCTTTTTAGGTACTCCGTTGCAACTCGCACACTCACCTCCGGTGACTCTAACGAGGAAACATCTGCTCCATACCGGGATGCCGTCGATGGCATTAACTGCATCAGCCCTCTTGCTCCAACCCAAGACTTAGCTTTCGGGTTAAAACGAGACTCTTGATAGGCAACCGATGCCAACAACCGCCAATCCCACCCTATCTTCTTGGCATATTTTTTGAACAATTCATCAAATGCTGATATTCTCTTGCTATTCAAATAAATTGGGCACCCTTTCCCGATATCTTTCTTATGCTCGAAGTATTTGTGGTAGAGATAAACGTAAGTATAGTCTGACATACATTTGTCAAACCATTCATCCACCTTCAAAATCAAATCTTTTTCATCTTTTCTAACTGCCCAAGCTGTTCGTTGCGAAAAACTTATTGGTACTGATATGTCTATATTGTTGTAGTAGGTCTGATTTACCTTGGCAACATTATTGTCTGCTACCGTAAACGGTATCTCTCCCATAGAGACTTTCTCTATCAACGTCTCTTCATTCTCACTAATCGAAAATGTATCAATTATGATTCCACCGCCTAATTCTCGATCCAAATTATTTAACCGATGGGCATACTTGGTATTCTCTACAACGGCTACCTCCTTCCCAATTAAATCGGCAACATCTTTTACCTCCACCTCGCCTCGTCTCCCCTTCTTTTGAACCAATACTTGGTTGGTTATATTTTCATGATAGGCAAATAACAACTTCTCTTTTCGTTCCGGTGTTATGGTTACCGGATAGGCTATCAAATCTACTTCTCCTACCTCTAATTTCTCTATCATTTGAGTAACATTTTGTGCGGATGAAACTTGTAATTCCACGCCCAAATAGTCGGCAAATCCTTTCACCAACTCATACTCAAAACCCATATCTTCACCTCTATAGTCAAAATAGGAGGTGGAACGTGATAAAGTGATGGCACGCAAAACCCCGGTATCCAGAATTCGATCTAAATCTGAATAGCCTACTCCTTTATCTTCTTTCATAAGACAAGACAATAATAAAGGAACTATTAACCATATAAAATAGCGTCGTTTCATAGAGCTAAATATTCTTTTAAGCGAGTCCTATAAATTCATTTCTCCAAATTTTTGAGAAGTTGTTTAAATTTTATCTCGAGCATATTTGTGAGAGATTTTTAAGGTTATTTTTATTATTTTTTTGCCGTTAATAGTGGACTATTATCAAAAAAGAATAATAAAAATAGATTAAAAAGAATCTCAAAGATGTCGAAAATAAGAGAGTGAAACTCTAAAGTATTTTTTTCAATAAAATTTAAACTGCTTCTGAATTTATTTCGAGTAAATTACTAAGTGAAAGGAAGGTATAGTGCAAGCACTGTGACCAACTGACAAGTAGCAAAATCCGTTTAATATAGGCTCGAAATAAATTAAAAACAACTTCTAAGTTACCGAAACAAATCAAAAGTACCAGCCCCCCGGACGATTTATGCATATAAAATTTCAAACGGTGAATTGATAAAACTCACCTCCACATCATCGTAGATATGTCTAAAATCACCTATTCTTGATAACTTCTTAACAAAGATAAAAGAATTTTGCTCATATTCATTATCTTTGTATGAAAATTAACATAGGGAATGGTAAAAAATTTTGAAATACTGTTGAAAGATAATAACAACTTCGCGTTGTTTCGCTTGCCTAACGAAAAGCGAATCAAGGTCCTTATTTCAAAGCCGGAATCAGTTATAGTTTCTCAAACTTTTGCTGATTTCAACGCTACTGATAAGGGGTTTTTGTTCGCTCCTTACAACTTAAAAAAACACTCGTCCATCTTGTTACAACCGGATATTATAGAGGAGTTTGATCTTCCTACGGATAGAACCGAAAATCTATCAATCAAGGTTGATTCTACCCAACCGGACGATAATTACTCTAATGCTTTTTCAGCGGCTCTTAATCAGTTGCACGAGAATAAAAAGATTGAAAAATTGGTGTTGGCTCGTTCTAAATCGATTTCAACCAACGGGAAAAAGCCTCTCGACATATTTATTCAAGCTTGCTTGCATTACCCTAATGCTATGGTCTATTGGTTCTGTTCCGATATTACCGGCTCTTGGTTGGGGGCTACTCCGGAGGTGTTTATCAGCGGCTCTTGCGATAGGTTGAAAACTGTGGCTTTGGCCGGATCTAAATCCTTCCAAATTAAGGATAAGTCCGACCTCTCTATGTGGGACGAAAAAAATAAAAAGGAACAGAAGTTGGTGGAAGAGTTCTTAATTAATTGTATCAAATCGAAAGGGAGATTATTGGATGCGGTAGGTCCATTCTCTTTTCAAGCCGGACATATTGCTCACCTCAAAAGTGAATTGCTTTTTGCTATCGAAAAAGATGAATTGATGAATTTTATTGCTTATGCTCACCCTACTCCCGCCATTTGTGGGTTGCCTCAATCTTCGGCTAAAGAGTTTTTGGAAATTCATGAATCTTTCGATAGATTATACTTTTCGGGATTATTAGGTTGGTTGGATCCGCAAAATTCTTCTAACCTTTTCGTTAATCTGCGTTGCATGAATTGGCTATCGAATCATTCTGCCACCCTATTTGCCGGCAGTGGCTTACTCCCCTCTTCCAACCTTTTATCTGAATGGATGGAAACGGAATCAAAAATGGAAACTTTAAAACGATTATTTGACTAATTATGTACTCTAAAAAAGAAAATATTCTGCAACTGGTCAGCCTCTTGAAACAAAACAAAGTGCTTCATATCGTTGTTTCTCCAGGGTCTCGTAACATGCCTTTGGCCGAAAGTTTTTACAATGATTCTGATTTTAAATGTTATGCTGTAACAGATGAACGCAGTGCAGGTTTTTTTGCAATAGGACTAATTTTGAATTTGAATTGTCCGGTGGCTATTTGTTGTACATCGGGATCGGCTCTTCTTAACTATGGTTCGGCTATTTCCGAAGCTTTTTATCAAGAGTTACCCCTTTTAATTCTGTCAGCAGATCGTCCTCAAGCTTGGATCGGACAAATGGATGGACAAACAATGCAACAAACTCAATTGTTTGGAAACATGTTGGCAAAGGAGGTAAATCTTCCTATCATTAAAAGTGAGGAAGATAGTTGGTTTTGTAATCGACTTATCAACGAAGCGTTATTAGCTCTCTTCTCCCCAAAAAAATCACCGGTACATATAAATATTCCTATAGATGAACCATTTTTTGATTGTACCGCGACAACCCTTCCTGTTGCACGATGCATTCATCGAAACAGAAATATTGAAAACGATTGGAATTGTGCTTCTAAACCGCTTGTCATTGTAGGACAAATGCATCCGAATGATACTGAATTGCTAAGTAATTGTTTGTCTGCACTGAATTGTCCTATTTTGTCTGAAAACATAGGAAATTTGAGAAGCACTAAAAATAATATACCTCTTTTTGATGCTATTTTATTGAACTCTAACGAGGCGTTAAATCCTGATCTGGTTATCTACATTGGAGGACACATCGTCTCTAAACGTTTGAAACAATGGTTAAGAAATTGTCATCCGAAACAGTGCTGGAGAATTGCTCCTTCGGGTGATGTTGCGGATACATTCCAAAGTCTGACTGATATATTTGATACAAATCCTTCTGATTTTATAAAAAATTTAACGCCTAAAAAAACGGATAATGAGTACTTATCCATATGGCGCAATTTAAACTCTGCTCTACTAAAAAAGATCGATTATTACGATTATTCTTCTAACCTAACTCTTTTTGCTATTAAGGAGTTAATTCAAAGCGTTCCATCTCAATCTGCTTTATTTTTAGCAAATAGTAACACCATCAGGCATTCTCAATTTTTTATCAACAAAGAACTTAATTTCTTTTGCAATCGGGGAATAAATGGAATCGATGGTTCTCTTTCTGCTGCAGTAGGTTATGCTTGCAACTATGATCATTTAACTTTTCTGATTATTGGCGATTTGAGTTTTTTTTATGACATGAACGCTCTATGGTATCAATCAATTTCTCCTAACTTACGTATTCTTTTACTGAATAATAATGGTGGAGGAATTTTTAAATCATTGCCGGGGTTAAATGAGTCTGATGCTGTTAAAGAATTGATTATCACTCATAATAAAGTAACAGCAAAAGGTTGGGCAGAATCAGTGGGGCTTTCCTATTTTTATGCCGATGATAACTCTTTCACAATGCATTTGTTGGAAATTCTCACAGCTCCAAGCGAAACTCCTATTTTGTTGGAATTGAATTGCAATGCGGAGAATGCAAAAAAAGAATATACTCAGTTTATTGAATACTTACGAAAATAACAAAGGGTAAGTTCTATAAATAAGTGTTCTAATCATATTTTATAGAAGTTACTCAATAAAACAACTTGATAAAACAACTTGATAAAACAACTTGATAAAACAATGGAACAAAGAGATTGGAAAACCATCAAAGAATACAAAGAGATTCTTTTTGATTATTACAATGGGATAGCAAGAATCACCATCAACAGACCTCGTTATCGCAACGCTTTCACACCGACAACAACGGCAGAAATGAGCGACGCACTCACCTATTGTCGCGAATGTGAGGATATCTATGTGGTTATCTTTACGGGTGCCGGTGATAAGGCGTTCTGTAGCGGTGGTGATATGCATGTGAAGGGACATGGCGGCTACATTGATGAGGAAGGT
The DNA here is from genome assembly GCA_015061185.1 of Bacteroidales bacterium. Classification (GTDB taxonomy): domain Bacteria; phylum Bacteroidota; class Bacteroidia; order Bacteroidales; family Paludibacteraceae; genus UBA1181. The sequence continues at coordinate 33,510 of SUWZ01000006.1, read as the reverse complement.
CGTCCTCGTCTTTCTGTATTGGATGTACAAAAACAGATTCGCTCTCTTCCTAAACCGGTTATTGCTGCTGTGAATGGCTATGCCATCGGTGGCGGACATGTTCTTCATGTGGTGTGCGACCTATCCATCGCAAGCGAAAATGCCATCTTTGGTCAAACCGGTCCTAAAGTTGGTAGTTTTGATGCCGGCTTTGGTTCCTCCTATCTTGCAAGCATCGTCGGTCAGAAAAAAGCTCGCGAAATCTGGTTCCTCTGCCGCCAATACTCTGCTCATGAGGCCTTGGATATGGGTTTGGTTAACAAAGTGGTTCCGCTTGAACAATTAGAAAATGAATGCGTGGAATGGGCTGAAAAAATGATGGAATTTTCGCCGCTTGCCCTTCGTATGATTAAACGAGGACTGAATGCCGAATTGGACGGACAAGCCGGAATTCAAGAGTTTGCCGGAGATATGACTATGCTATACTATTGCTTAGATGAGGCGCAAGAGGGCGGAAAAGCTTTCTTGGAAAAAAGAAAACCGAATTTCAAAAAGTATCCTAAATTCCCATGATTCTTTCTTACAAAAAACATATTCTGCAATTCAAAAAACCGGCAGGAACTTCTCGCGGAGTATATACTACGCGAGAGGTTTATATCCTTACTGTGCAGGAGAAAAACAACCCTCAAAAAGTTGGCTATGGCGAATGTGCACCTCTGCCGGACCTGAGTTGCGATGCTTTGCCCGATTTTGAAGATATACTCAAGAGGGTTTGCGAAAATTTCGATGGAACCATTCCTACCGATTTTCTGCGCAACTACCCTTCTATCCTTTTCGGAATCGAAACGGCTTTGAAAGATTTTCAATCTACACAAACCAATATTCTTTGGGAGAGCAACTTCACGAAAGGAACTGCCGGAATTCCTATCAATGGTTTGATTTGGATGGGTTCATACAACTCCATGAAGGAGCAAATCAAAGAGAAATTGGAAAAGGGTTTTCGTTGCATAAAACTTAAAATAGGAGCCATTGATTTTGAGGAGGAATATGCTTTGCTCAAAAAGATACGGAGAGAGTATGATGCCTCAGAAATCACCTTGAGGGTTGACGCTAATGGTGCTTTCTCGTCTGAAGTGGCTCTCGAGAAATTGGAGCGTCTCTCTCGATTGAATATTCACTCCATCGAACAGCCTATTCGAGCCAATCAATGGGAAGAGATGGCTTCTCTATGCAAAAAAACACCTCTACCTATCGCCTTAGACGAAGAGTTAATCGGGGTTAATGATATTGATAGAAAATCGGAACTGTTAGACTTTATTGCACCTCAATTCATTATTCTTAAACCTACCCTTCATGGTGGAATTATGGGAGCAACGGAATGGATTGAATTGGCTAAAAAACGAAACATCGGATATTGGATTACCTCTGCATTGGAATCAAACATTGGTTTAAATGCTATTGCTCAATGGTGCGCCACTTTACATCTCACCTCCCATCAAGGTCTAGGAACGGGAGCTCTCTTCGTGGAAAATTTTCCAACTCCTCTCTTCATTGATGGGGAACATTTATGGTTTAAAGCTGAATAGTATGGAATTGCAAGATTTTTTAAACGAGTGGAACAACAACTCTCCTTTTATATCGGTAGAAACCTCCGGCTCTACAGGTACCCCAAAAACTTTATTGGTGGAGAAAGAGAAGATGATAGCAAGTGCCCGCATGACATGCCAATTTCTTCGTCTAAAACCTCATGACAAAGCCCTCTTATGTATGTCTCTAAAACATATTGGAGCTAAAATGATGGTAGTGAGGAGCTTGATTGCAAACTTGGACCTATTGGTTACTCCCCCTTCAAAAAATCCACTTGCCGACATTACTGAGCCTTTAAACTTTGTTGCAATGGTCCCATTGCAAGTCTATAATTCCATGCAAAATCCAACAGAATATGAACGTCTGAAAAGGATTGAAAAGTTGATTATCGGGGGCGGACAAATAGATGAAAAGTTGGAAGCTAACCTAAAAAAATTCCCCAACGAGGTGTGGTCCACCTACGGAATGACAGAAACATTGTCTCACATTGCCATGAGAAGAGTCAATGGTCATAATACCTCACATTGGTACCAAACTCTTCCGGGTATCAATATTTCAACCCAAACGGATGGTTGCTTGGTAATTGATGCTCCTCACCTTTCTGAAAAACCAATTGTCACCAACGATATTGTAGAAATCAATGCCAACAATGAATTCAAAATTCTGGGACGAAAGGATAATGTCATCAACAGCGGCGGTATAAAAATTCAAATCGAAGAGGTTGAAAAAATTGTAGGAAAATACCTTAACAACTCTTTTGCCATCAGTGGAAAAAAAGATATAATGTATGGCGAAATTGTTGTGTTATACTATACACCTTCTACTCATTTTTCACAAGAAATTTTGGATACAATTAATAACGAACTCCCCAAATACCATAAAATTAAAGAGGCTGTTTGCATTGACGAAATACCGCTTACAAGTAACGGAAAAATTGATAGAGGGTCTCTGAGAAATAAATGAAACCCTCTTGAAAACACTCTCAATTTACACTACCTCCTCTTCATTTTTTCTTCTCTTATATCTCTTTGATTCATTACAAGCAATTCATAATCACATTTTTCGCCTTTGCTGAATAAAACCAATAATTCCAAAGAGGTTAAAAACGTAAATAGACAAATATAAAATATCAATGCTATAGGCTCGCGCTGTAAAAGTCGAAACAACGCTCTTAGCTCCTCTAAAAAACCATTTTCCATATTTTCATACTCCGTCCTGACATTTTCTTCTATGTTCATCTTCTTCTCAAAAAGTTCTTTCTGCTTTTCTCTAAGTCGATTGGATTCTTCTCCCAACAATTTTCGTTCCTCATTCAACTGAACAAATCTCGGGTTGATAATCTTTTTGGTAGAAATGGAGCGCCCTACCTCTACATTTTTACCTAAGGAGTCTTTTTGAAGTTGTTTCGTTACATCTGATGATGAAATTTGAGCGGATGTTCTCCCTATTTTTTCATTAAGTCTTTCAACCAACAATCCTAAAGAATCTAACTCCGATGAGGTGCGTTCTATCTCTGCATTGACTATATTCATTCGTTTAGGAACTTCCTCATTTATTTGCTCTGTCCTTACCTCTTTCATTATCGCTTCTACATCTCGCTTAAAAATCAATTGGTCAAAAATGGTTGATCCAAGCGTGGACATAAGTAGTGCCACCAAAACTCTAAATACAAATACCATTTTGCCTCCATCATTAAGAATGATAAATCGCTCTATGCAAAGAATAATCGTTATAAACACTGCGGCTACAATCCCTCTTCCTGCAATACTTTCAATTCCAACGTATCTGTCCGCAAAACAATAACCGATGGTTCCCCATATAATGGAAAGAATGACGATAGAACCAACAAATTTTTTCATCGTTCTAAAACTTGCCTCACCACAATTAGCCAACATTTCAGGATTCCATCCTATCAGTTTACAACAAAAAATTTGAAGTTTGTTTAATTTTTTTTCCATTGTGTTAAATCTGTTAATTTTATGGCTATACCGCGAGAAAATCCCATTTCATAAGAATCAAGCATACCAACCATGGTTGAATCATTGTTTTCAAATTTATTCTCCAAATCCTTTAGTCTGTTTATATGTTCTTCCATCAAACTTTTTTGAACTTCCAGCGTGTTAGCTCTTCCACTCAAACCCTGCTGATTTGAAAAGGCAATTTGAGCTTCAAGCTGTTTTATCAAATCGATATACTTTAAATTAACTTGATCAAATATTGTTTTTAATTCATTTTTAATAATTTTAATTCGTCTATCTTTATAACTATTATCAGGACAACATAGGGCATCATTATACCCCTCATCCTCTAAATCTTTCCTGACAAAAGCATAAATTGCATCTATAGGAAACCCAGTTCCATACTGGATGGTCACGATATTTCTTACATCTTCACTCGGCTCTGAGTCATCTACAAACGTATCTCTCTCAATAACATTTTCTTGCTCATTTGCAGCATCTTTACTTCTTCCAAATAGTTTACTTAATATTGACATATTCATTATTTATTTAAATTCAACAATCTTTACCGGAATATCAAAAATTTCGTGACCGCGTTGGTGACAAGCACAACAAAGTGTTACCAAATACTTATCGTCATACTCCCAAGGATTGGCTAACTCATCTCGTTTCTTAAAGAAATGATACTGTTTATGATGTACAACTAATGAAGAAGAGCTTCCGCAATTAACACATTTATGACCATCTCTCTCCATTATTCTTTCTCTCTTAATTTTCCAAAGTGGACTTTTTAAAAGTTCTGAATATTGTTCTGAAATTTCATCTTTCATTTACCTAATAATTCCTTTAAACAATCTACTTACGTATAAAATGTACCTAATTTCTTCTACTAATTAAATTTCAATAAAATTTGAGGTTGTTTTACTGTTTGATTATACCTTACATCCCCAATATCATTCAAATTACTGGTTACTCGCTTTTATCATTTGCTGAACTAATAGAATCATTCGGCTTAATTCATCAACAGAAAAAAACACTCCATCATATGCAAGATTTATATTCTGAGCTCTTCTCAAATAATATTCTGTCATTATGTAATTTTCTCTTTTAGTTTCTTTTATAGCCATTTCCATATTGTAATGAAAATCACTTTCAGCCTCTCTAAAAGCATCGTTTTGCCGTTCTATGGGTCGCATCAATTCTTCATAAGTAAACGGATCGTACCGAGAGTTAATTACTTGTGAAAATAGATTTACTCCACTTAAAATAAAAACAAAAGTCAACACAACTTTTAATATCTTTTTTAAACTAATATTTAATGTCATAATCCTAAATTTTAAAGTTACTTATAACAACATTCTTAAAAAGGGGAAAACATAATCCACGAAACTGTTAATAATCATCATACTCCCAACGTTCATATATATCATTATACTCATAACTACCTACTTTGTTTCCGTATGAATCATATTTATCATATCTGTCATAAATATCATTCCACTTCGTATAAGAATTCATATTGCCATACGAATCCTTTGTTTCTTCTCTGTCATAAATTTCATTATATGAACGAGTGGCTTTTATATTTCCATACCGATCTCTAACTTCTGTTCTATCATAAATATCATTCCATTTCTCTGTGTATTGAAGATTTCCATGGGAATTATAAAACTCTTCTCTGCTATATAAATCATTAGTCTTTGAATAACCTATCATACGACCATTGGAGTCATAATATTCTGTACGATTAAATAGGTCATTCCGCTTTTGTGTGTATGACTGTGCATATAGACTTAAAGAACTGATACTAAATAAAATAAATAAAAATCGTTTCATAATCTTATCTCTTTAAATTAAAAATTCTATTATTTACCTCAAAAACTAACATTTATTAGAAGTTGTTTAAATTTTATTTCGAGCATATTTGAGAGAGATTTTTAAGACTATTTTTATTATATATTTTCCGTAGATAGTGGACTATTATCAAAAAAGAATAATAAAAATAGATTAAAAAGAATCTCAAAGATGCCGAAAATAAGAGAGTGAAACTCTAAAGTATTTTTTTCAATAAAATTTAAACAGCTTCTTATTTACCACAAAGGTAATTTCTAAATTTTTAATCGAATCATAAAATTGTTTTGCAAGCCTTGCAGAAATTATAAAAAAGGCAACTTCATTCTTTAGGTGAGTTCGACTTTGGAAAGAACCAAAACAAAATGGACTTAAAATCATCTCGGACTATTTTTACAAAAATTACTTGAAGTGTTTCATCCCAAAATTTGGTTTCTTATTTTGAAAATAACAAGATTAAATTGTAATTTTGAGGTCGAATTTAATGGCGTAAAAATGGAGATAAATGAATTAAAAATTAGAAGAAAAGGAGTAATAAAGAGAATGAAACAAGAGGGCATTGACGCTTGCTTGATTTCCTCCAATACCAACATCATCTATCTATCCGGACTACTCTACTCCGGCTATCTTTACTTAAATTGCAATGGTGATGTTATTCACTTTGTAAAAAGGCCTAATAATCTTCAATTATCGGATCCCATTTTATTCATTCGTAAACCGGAAGAGATTCCGAATCTATTGAAAGAAAAAAATCAACCAATAGGAGAAACCATTGCGCTCGAAGAGGATGAAATGTCCTACACAGATCGTATAAGGGTTTCCAAAATTTTTCCGGACAAAACAATAAAAAATTGCTCTCCCATCATTCGTGTGGCAAGAGCCATAAAAACCGAATATGAATTGGAGTTGTTTCGAATTGCCGCTCAAAAACAATCAGATGCTATTCGTGAATTTCCCAAACTTTTTCGTCCGGGTATGACAGACAACGAGTTTGCCATCGAGATGGAGTATGAAATCCGCAAACGCGGAAGCATTGGCGTGGTTCGTGTCTTTGGAGAAAGCATGGAGATATTTATGGGCTCTGTTCTCACCGGTGAAAATGCAGCCACACCTTCTGCGTTTGACTTTGCTCTGGGAGGTGCCGGTCTTAATCCTACTATCCCTGTCGGACATAACAATACTCCTCTTAATGAAGGACAAACGGTAATGGTGGATATTTGCGGTAACTTTAATGGTTACCATTCCGATCAAACAAGAGTCTTTTCTGTAGGAAAAACTTCACAAAAAGCTCTGTATGCTCATCAAGTGTCTATCGAAATTTTGAACACAATCAAAGAGCTGGGAAAAGAGGGTGTGGCTTGTTGCGAGTTATATGAGAAAGCTATAGAGATTGTCAAACAGCATAACTTGACAGATTGTTTTATGGGAGCCACGCAAAAGGCTTCATTCATCGGTCATGGCGTTGGACTTGTTCTTAATGAACTTCCTATTCTGACTGCTAAAAACAAATCGCCCCTTACAGCAGGTATGACCATCGCCATTGAACCTAAATTTATCATTGATAAAATTGGAGCGGTTGGCAATGAAGATACATTTGCAGTACGCAAAAATCAAGCGATGGAACAATTAACTAATGCTCCGGAAGAGATCATCATTCTATAGGATGTAAAATGAAAGAGAAACGCAATCTTGAGATTCAAACCACTGCTGATGGCTCTACAACCATCTATCTGCCCAATATGGATGAACATTACCACTCCGTTAACGGAGCCATTGTGGAGAGTCAGCATATCTACATAGGGAATGGTCTCTTGGCTCACAAGGGTAAGGAGTTATCTCTGTTAGAGATTGGTTTTGGCACAGGACTGAATGCCATACAAACACTTATCACTTGCGAGAATCAGAAAATCAAGATGCATTATACAACGTATGAAAAATATCCCCTTGACCAAGAGATTACTAACCAACTAAATTTCAATTTAGAGAAAAAACATTTGGAATTTTATCGTCAAATTCATCGAGCTGAATGGAATAGACCGATAGAAATCACTTCTCAATTTACGATTCAAAAAATTGAGGCTGATTTAACTACTGAAAAGATTTCGGGGAACTTTGACGTTGTCTATTTTGATGCTTTTGCACCGGACAAACAACCCGACCTTTGGAATGAGGCGTTATTTAAAAATATTTATGACCAAATGAACTTAGGAGGAATCCTTGTAACCTATTGCGCAAAAGGAGCAGTGAGACGTCTATTAAAATCTATTGGGTTCACCACCTATCGCCTACCCGGTCCTCCTGGAAAGAGGGAGATTTTACAAGCAAGAAAAGAGGTTAAAAACGAGATGTGATTTCGTATTTAATATTTCACCTTTACTACCACTTTTTTTATTTTTCCTTCACCAATTATAGGAGAATGAAACTCTTTCGGGAAAAAGATGACAAATTGCCCGGGTTGTACCGTCAAAACAGAGTCAGGAATTTCTTGAAAGAAAGCAATATCCTTCTCCGGGATTGACTCCCGTAAAGTAAATTTTTCTGAAGCATCAGCAAATGCCATCTTTTCAGTTGCAGTCAAGGGAATTTGAATATCCAAATACTCAAAGTGTATCTCGGGATATGCGTTCTCCCAAGGACGCATATCAACGCAATCTACATTGATATAAAAATCTTCATCCACAGACAACCTACCTACCTCCAAAAGATTCAAATCCAAACTTCTTAGATAGGAGAATACTTTTTCAAATTTGGGATGAAGAGCAATGTATCTTTCTAATTTATCAAGAGAATCAATAATCATAATCGGTAAGAATGAAAAAGGGTTCTCTATTTGAGAACCCTTAGAGCGGAAGACGGGGTTCGAACCCGCGACCCTCAGCTTGGAAGGCTGATGCTCTACCAACTGAGCTACTTCCGCGAATTTCATTAGTTGTGGGCGAAGATGGATTCGAACCACCGAAGGCATAAGCCAGCAGATTTACAGTCTGCCCCATTTGGCCACTCTGGTATTCGCCCCTCCTTAAATCGAGTGCAAATATACAACAAATTTTTAATCTACCAAACAATTTTGAGAAAAAATTACCATTTTTATTGCAGTAATTGCAGCTTCAACTCCTTTATTGCCATGAATTCCCCCTGCACGATCCAGAGCTTGTTGCATATCATCTGTCGTTAACAGTCCGAAAATCACCGGAATATCTCCCTCAGCATTTAATTTTGCCAAACCATAAGTTGTTCCTTGGCAAACATAATCAAAATGCGGAGTTCCTCCCCTAACTACACAACCTAAGGCAATAACCGCATCCACATCGCAATTATTTGAAATTTGTTGTGAAGCATAAATTAACTCAAAACTGCCGGGAACATGATATACATGAATATTCTTAGGCAAAGCTCCATTTGCAATCAATGTATCATACGCACCCTGCAACAAACTATGTGTCACTTGGTCGTTCCAATCAGATACAACGATGCCAAATGCCATCTCTTCGGCATTTGGCATCGTATCTTTATCGTAAGCCGAAAGATCTACTGTAGCCATATCTTAGTTTTTTGCTATTTGAAGTAGTTTCTTCAACTCTTGAATATTGGATGCACTCGGATAAGTTTTAACCAAATTTTCCAAAACTTTCACTGCTTTTTCCTTCTCTCCTAACGACAAATAAGCAGTTGCCAATCGTTTACCAAATATAGGAGCAATAACACCATTCTCTTCTGAAATAGCTTTCTCATAATAGCTAGTAGCCTTCTTTGCATCATTCATATCCCAATAACAATCTCCAATAGCTCCTACAACCGCCTTAGACACCATCTTGTCATCTGCATCAAAATCCTCTAAATAAGAAACCGCAGTCTCTTTATCTCCTAAATTTTTGTAACATAGCCCTGCGTATGCTTTCGCCAAATTTCCTGCATCCGTAGAACCAAACTCATCAATAATATCCAAGAATCCGATAAAATCATCGTTCCCATTTAATGCTAAACTGAACGAGTCTCTTGCAAACCATTGCTCTGCTTTATAGATGCTCTCATTAGCCTCCTGCTCCCTTGGATCTAAATAGTAAGCCTTAATGCAAAATATTGCAATAACTATCGCAAAAATTACTCCTACACCAATTAGAATCGGTTTTTGGTGCTTCTCAATAAATTGCCCCGATTCATTCAAGGCATTGTCTAAACTCTCGAATTGCTCTACACGAACTTCCTCTACTACTTCTTTCTTTTTCTTAGCCATAAAACTTTATCGTTAATATCGTTATTTATTTCATTAAATTATTTCAAATCGCAAAATTAGTCTATTTTAATGGATTTGAAAATTTTAGAACGCTTTTTTTTATAAAATCATCAGAACTTCATCTCTTTCATCATTTCTCGAACGGGTTCCGGTAGAAAAAATCGTACGTCTTTTCCCTCTTTAATAGAGTTCCGGATAAAGGTCGATGAGACCTCCAACATAGGTGCTTCGTCATACAAATCTACACTCTGCTTCCACTGTTTGGGCACCTCTAAACTACTTCCCGGACGCGGATAAACCGCCAACCGATAATTTTTTGCTATCCATTCCGACTCTCGCCAGCGCTCAAATAGGGCTAAATTATCGCCTCCCATCACCACAGAAAATTGCACTGCCGGCTCTATTTCCGAAAATCGCCTCAACGTTAAATAGGTATAGGAGGGCTTCTCCAATCTAAACTCTATGTCCGAAACCGTAAATTTTGAATAACCGGCTATCGAACGAGAAACCATCTCTAACCGAAATGTGTCTTCCATCAAATCAGACTCCTCCTTCAATGGATTGTGTGGTGAGACAACAAAACGAACTTCATCAAACCCTCCATACTCTGCCAAATAGTTGGCTAATGCCAAATGACCTATATGTATGGGATTGAATGAACCAAAATAGAGCGCAACTTTTTTCATTTTGCCAAAAATTCTGATACTACTTGCAAAATATCTTCTTTCGCAACTTCTAAATCATCATTTATCACCACCTTATCAAACTTTTCTGCAAAGGTTAACTCATAGGTGGCTTTACTTAACCTACTCTCTATCACCTCCATACTATCTGTTCCGCGAGAAATCAACCGTTCTCTCAATACTTCAACTGATGGGGGTTGTATGAATACAGACAAGGCTCGCTCTCCAAAAATTTCTTTGATATCACATCCTCCAACAACATCTACATCAAAAACTACGACATTCCCTTTTTTATTTATTCGCTCTATCTCACTGTACAACGTTCCGTAGTACTTATCTTCATACACCTCTTCCCACTCTAAAAACTCTGAATTGTCAATCTTTTGACGAAACTCCTCCGGGGTTAAAAAGTAGTACTCCACTCCATTTTGCTCTGTTCCTCTCGGTGACCTGCTGGTGGCGGAAATTGAAAACTCCAAACAATCTAATTTAGTCATCAAGTAGTTTATCAATGTACTTTTACCCGACCCCGAAGGGGCAGAAAATATAATCATCTTGCCTTTCTCTTCCATATCTATAATACATTCAAAACTTGTTCTTTTATTTGCTCTAATTCATCTTTCATCTTTACGACGATTTTTTGCATCTCGGAATGATTGGATTTTGAACCTAACGTATTGATTTCTCGACCAATCTCTTGCGCAATGAATCCCATCTTTTTTCCTGATGCGCCCTCCATATCCATCGTCTCTTCAAAATAACTTAAATGCTGACGCAAACGATTCTTCTCTTCGTTGACATCCAACTTTTCTATGTAATATATCATCTCTTGCTCAAAACGATTCTTATCGTAATCAATATCCTTTAGGGCGATCAATTGTTCTTGTATGCGCTGCTTTATCTTTTCAACTCTCTCTTTTTCAAATGGGTCAACCTGACTTAACAACTCTCTGATATTGGCAAGTTTTTCCATAAAAACAGCACGCAATGATTCTCCCTCCTTCTTTCTAAACTCTATCAAAGAATCTACAGCCTCATCAAATGCTTTTCTTATTACACTCCACTCCTCGTCATCTAACTCTTGTATTTCCACTTTCATGGATTCCGGCAAACGCAACAACAGTGAAAACCAATCTGATGGCGGCTCAATTCCCAAACGTTGAGACATCTCTGTTATTTGCTTGTAATAGGATTCTATGATTGGAAAGTTCATCTGCGATGTGCTCTCCCCTCCTAAACTTTCCGAATAAATAGAAAATTCTATCTTTCCTCGTTCTAATTTTTGCGCCACAACATTTCTCAACTCCAAATCTTTCTCTTTATAAACATTTGGCAATCTCGAAAACAAATCTAATTGTTTACTATTTAGCGACTTAATCTCTACCGTAATTTTCTTGTTCCGTACCTCGCAAGTTGTCTTGCCGAAACCTGTCATTGATAATACCATTTTTTCTCTTTTTGAAAATTCACCTTACAAAGGTAATTTTTATTTTATAAAGAGCAATTTTTCGCTCTAAAATACTTTATTCTTACCAACAGTTGCCACAAACTCTTTTAAATAAAACGGCTCAAAATAGGCTACATCTTCAAATCGCTTCTCCCTACAGTAACTTTCTGCTACTTCTGCCATATTAACAGCCAAAGGCTTTATATCATCCAAATAGGCTACTTGCTTTGATGCCAATATTGCTTTACACTTTTCTGCTCCATTCCCAAAACAGATAATGGGATGTTGGGATACTATTTCTGAAAAACTGTTTTCTTCAATTATTTCTGCTCTGGTATCGACTTGCTGATTCAACTGTTGGTCGAAAAAGCCTGTATAAACCTCCATCCGACGCGCATCTATCATCGGGCATAACCACACATTCTCCTCTTTCTCTGCCATTTTCTTCATGGCTCCGCAACATAAAACTTTTAGCGTATCTATCGCAATTAAAGGAATACCCCATCCATAACAGAGACCTTTTGCAGTTGAAACTCCGATACGCAACCCGGTGTAAGAGCCCGGACCACAACTTACTGCAACTGCATCTATATCAATCTTTTGTTCTGACAATAATTCTTGAATAAAGGTGGCTAAAAGCGTGGCATGTGCCTGACCTTCAAAACACTCTCGGTGCCAAAGAATATCGCCATCTTTCGCCAATGCTACAGAACAGACTTCTGTGGATGTTTCTATTGATAAAATTGTTGCCATTTCTTTTTTCTTATATTTTTTACAAAAATAGAGTTTATTGCAGATATAAACAAAGAAATGCCTTTCAAAATCATCTCAAGTGATTAGGGGTATCGACATAAAAAAAAAGAGTCCTCCGACTAAACTGACGAAAGACTCCCTTTCTTTGAACTTCTCTATTTTTTTACAATCTTATATCGCCCAACTACTTGTTCGCCATTTTTTATCTCAACAAAATAACATCCTCCGGATAAAGTGGATATATCATATTCTACTTCTTTGCCAAATTGAGCCACTGAAACACCAGCTAACGAATACAACTCTACGCTGTCATATTGATCTCCAATAACAACAAACGACTTCTCTACCATTGTCGGAGCAAGTGTCATGATCGTTTTTTTGCTATCTTCGATGCCCGTATTGTCGGCAGATTGAACAAATTGTGCTCCCCACAACTGACTATCTTTATTTGCCCAAGCTGCTTGAACAATCTTGGCTCCATCATTGCGAGCATCATTCTCTACTTGCAAACAAGAATTTCCGCTATTGACACTTTTGTTTTCTATTCTGTACCAATTTCCATCCACCTTCGTCAGTTTCCACTTCTGACTTGGATTATCATAATTGCTCAATTCTTCTGCCACGATAGGTGCACCATCATTCGGATTGTATAAATTGGATAATACATTAGAACTTTGTTGATTAGTAAAAACATAATATTCCTCAGCAGCCGAAACAGCAAACAACTGACCTTTAGCTTGGTCATCCAAACTCTCTTGCTGCAAATTATTACCATTTCCAAGCACAAAAACTTTACCACTGTTTTTATTCACAATTCGATATATGTTACCTGCCGATATTTCTGACAAATCAGGATAAATAATCGGCTGCTCCGGCTCTTCCGGCTCTGTTGGTTCTGAAGGTTGCTCCGGTTCTGAAGGTTGCTCCGGCTCCTCATTTCCTCCGCCTTGACTTCCATTATTTCCTCCTCCGTTTTCTCCTGAAGAACATGACTCAAACGGGATTAAATTCTCTGTCAACAATCCTTTGATAAGTGTTCCAGAGGCAGTTGTATTATTCCAATTTCTTGAGTTACATGATCCACTCACCAAAGAGGATGAAACCTCATTTTTATCAGCATAACTCCAGCATGCCCAACTGATTTTTCGCTCATTCATCCACTTCACCCAAGTGCGAGTCTCTTCCGGACTGTAATTGGCATCTCCACTGGCATGACTGGTTCCAAACTCTGTAACAAACAAAGCTATACCATTGCGTAAAGCCGTCTCCCCTTTATCTCTTAAATATTGTCCATGAGAACCTGCATAAAAATGCAGTGTGTACATAATATTATCTCCTGACAACTTATTTTGAGATGCTTTATCAACATCCTGACTCCATGTAGGCGTTCCTACAATAATTATAGTCTCCTTGTCATTAGCTCTAATAACAGGTATTACAGCTTCTGCATAATTTTTCACCACACTCCAATCGACCCCATTCGGCTCATTACAAATCTCATACAATACATGCTTTTTAGAGCCATGTTTCTTCGACATATAGTCCCAAAATTCTTTAGCGGCTGACAAATTACTATTAGGATTGCCCGGATTTAAAACGTGCCAATCTATTAAACAATAAATCCCCCTCTTTTCGCACTCATCAACGTATTGGTCGATCCAACTTCTCCATTGAGACGGATTTTTCACATATCCTCCCTCCTCTACATACATTGCTAACCGGAAAAGAGATATTCCCCAATCGTTGACCAATACATCCAACGACTCGGAACAGATACAATTCCCAAACCATTGCGGTCCATGGGTACTCATACCTCTCAACTGGACAGGCTTTCCACACTCATTTACCATTTGAGTACCAACAACCTTTAATCGTCCGTTTAACGCTACCGGCGACCCTGACGGGTAATTGGCATGGGCAAAATTTGCAACAAAGCCAAAAAAAACATAAAAGAAAAAACTTCTTTAGTAACTTGTAATTCATTGTCTATTATATTAAGTAAAACATTTATACGTCCGCAAGTATAAAAAAAATTAAGCAAACTCACAAATTTATTTTAGAAACTCTCTCAAATAGGCTCAAAATAAAATTTAAACAGCTTCTAAAATTTTAAATTAAAAGATTGCTATTTTACAAAAAGTAGAGTTATCTTTGAGAAAAACTTTTAGTCCATGAAAAATTTTCTAAAAACTACAATTTCAGCACTATTCATTATTGCTATTGTCGGGATAGTCTATTTAATGCATATATCAAACAATTTCAATCCGGAGAACTACAAAAAAATTTCAGACATACCAACACCCTCCGGATATGTACGTGTCACTGCAGAAAAAGGTAGTTTTGGAAACTATTTAAGAAACCTCCCATTAAAACCCAAAGATTCTAAAATAAAACTATACAAAGGCGAAGAAGCATCATTGCAATTTTTAGGATATGCAGTTGTTGATATGCCTCTGTTTAGCAACGATGAGCAGTGTGCAGATGTCTGCATGAGGTTATGGGCAGAATACCTTTACAGCAAGGGACTTTATAACAAAATTTCATTCACAAATGTCAACGGGAAGAAGATGACCTACCAAGGAGGAAATTCACGCAACGCATTCAAAAAATATATGAGAAACGTCTTTGCCTACTGTAACACCAACTCGTTGCACCGATACATCAAGAAAAAGAGTCTTGCCGATTTGGAAATTGGAGATATATTTGTCTATCCTTGGACACAATATGGGTATGGACATGCTGTAATGGTGGCAGATATTGCTAAGAATGAAGATGGAGAAATGGCGGTACTCTGCGTAGAAGGGAACACGCCAGCAAGAGATATTCATGTAATTAGAAATCCTTTCCCATTCAGAGATGCATGGAGTTTCATTGACAAAGAAGACACTAATATTTTTATAAGTTGCTTCCATTTTTCTAACAACGATATAAGAGAATTTTAGGCAACTTCCATAAATTTATCGTTATAAATAAAGAAGCGTATCCGTTCGAAATAAATTCAAAATTCTGCAAAATGAATTTATAGAACCCGGATAGAACTAAAAATTCAATTACAATTTTGAAAATAATAAAAAAAGTTGTACTTTTGCGGAGTTTTTGAGATTCCCTATCATGAATTGATGGGAAAATCATGACAAAGAAGTTTAACAAATTAAATTATTATTAAAAATGGCAACCAAAATTAGATTGCAAAGACACGGCCGTAAGGGGTACGCGTTTTACCACGTAGTCGTAGCTGATAGCAGAGCACCACGTGATGGTAAGTGTATTGAAAGAATTGGAACTTACAACCCAAACACAAATCCTGCTACTATTGATTTAAACTTCGAGAGAGCCTTGCATTGGGTTCAAGTAGGAGCACAACCAACAGACACTGCAAGAAATGTATTGAGTGAAAAAGGTGTTTACATGAAAAAACACTTGTTGGGTGGTGTAAAAAAAGGTGCATTCTCTATGGAAGAAGCTGACAAGAAATTTGAAGCTTGGATGAAAGAAAAAGAGAGCAAAAATCAAGCTAAGATTAATGCTAACGCATCAAAGAAACAAGAGACTGCTAAAAAACGTTTAGAAGCAGAACAAGCTGTAAACAAAGTAAAATCTGAAGCATTGGCTCAAAAGAGAGCTGAAGCTGCTGCTGCTTTAGAAGCTGCTGCATTGGAAGCTGCAAAAGAGGCTGCTGAGGCTGAAGCTCCTGCAACTGAGGAAGCTACAACAGAAGCTGCTGCTGAAGAAACAGCTGCAGAATAATTTAGTTTATTCTGAAAGGTAAAAAAACTGTGTTCCAATCGGACACAGTTTTTTTTATATCTCCAAGAACTATCTTGCTTATAAGAGAAAGACAAAAAAGTTATTTTATCTCTCCATCACTCGTAATAATAGGATCAACCTCCTCCCACTCCTCTTTTTCCTCTTCTTGCAACTGTTTTCCACAAAATTTACAATACACTGCATCATGTTCGTTGCCGGGACGGTGGCAATGAGGACAAGGTATCGCTTTGTGTTTTTTATGCTCAGAAATCATAGAGGCAGAAAAAATACCAATTGGCACCGCCAAAACCGTATAACCAATTAACATCACGATGGCAGACAAAAAACGTCCTGCTCCGGTAACCGGAGTAATATCTCCATATCCAACCGTAGTGGTTGTAACAACTGCCCAATATATACTGGTTGGAATATCTTGAAAACTACTTCCTTCTCTCCCACCTTCAACAATATACATCAACGTTCCCAAACAAACAACCAACGTAACTATAAATACAAAAAAGACAATTATCTTCTTTGACCCATCTTTCAGCGCTTGCAATAAGATTTCTCCTTCTCTCCAATAAGAAAACAACTTAAAAACACGAAAAACCCTAACCAATCTCAAGATTCTAATAGCTAACAAACTATGGGCACTCGTGAAGAAAAATGAAAGGTAAGTTGGCAGAGTAGCCAAAAAATCTACTATCCCGAAGAAACTAAAAGCATACTTTGATGGACGAGGCGCAGAATAGAGCCTCAACAAATATTCTAACGTAAAAAACACAGTGAATACCCACTCTAAAACATGCAAATAGGGTTTAAAGGATGGAGGGAAAACACTTTCCAAAATAACAATGAAAACACTTAACAAAATGAAACAGATGAGAAAGACATCAAACAACTTTCCTAAAGGTGTATCTGTATCATATATAATCATGTAGATTTTATTCTTCAACTCCTCGTTATTCATAAAATCTGTCCACTTTTTCTTCAATCCATTAAACATACTTATCTACTTTTAAATTAGAACAATGTGTGCTCAATAAAAATTTTTATCCCAATTAGAATCAAAATACAACCTGCTATTCGCTCCGTGTTGAATGGCATTCGATTTCCAATTTTTATACCTAAACAATTTCCTATTAATGAAAAGACAAAACTACATAAACCGATGCAAATTACGGCAAAAACAAATCGTTCTGTCGTTTCGGTTACAAAGAGTAATCCTATAGCCAACGCATCAATGCTGGTTGCTATTGCCAAAACAATCAATCTTCCCCAATGCAAAACCACTTCACCTTCCGAATCTGAATTTTCGTCAAAACTCTCCCAAATCATTTTTGCACCTAAAAAGGACAAAATCGCTAACGCAATCCAATGGTCGTATGGTTCTATCCATGAGCCACATTGCTTTCCTGCCAACCAACTGAAAACCGGCATCATAGCTTGAAATAGTCCAAATAAAAAAGCCATCTTTATTATAGGTGAAAAAATAAACTTATTTAAAGCTATTCCATTGGAAACCGAAACTACAAAACAGTCGGCTGCTACTGCTATTGACAATAGTAAAATTGTAACAAAATCCATTCGTTCTTTATTTTGAATATCGACAAAGCAGGCTACTTCTATGTATAATCATAAAAGTAGCCATATCTAAAGGTGAGTTATATAAGATGCTTTTTAAGCATTCAATGCTTGCTCAATATCAGCAATAATATCTTCCGCCTCTTCAATACCGACTGAAAAACGAATCAAATCAGGTCTCACCCCGGCTTCAATCAACTGCTCATCCGATAACTGTCTGTGAGTGTGAGAAGCAGGATGCAAAACACATGTACGAGCATCTGCCACATGGGTAACAATACATGCCAATTTCAAATTATCCATAAAACGAATAGACTCCTCTCTACCACCTTTAATTCCAAATGTCACAACACCACAAGAACGTCCATCTTCAAATTGTTTTTGAGCTAAGTCATAGTACTTATCACTCTTCAAACCGGGATAATTTACCCACGCCACTTTAGGATGATTTACCAAATATTCTGCAACCTTCTGTGCATTCTCGCAATGACGACGCATTCTTAGGTGCAACGTCTCCAAACCAAGATTTAACAAAAAGGCATTCTGCGGCCCCTGAATTGAACCTAAATCTCTCATCAATTGAACGGTTGCTTTGGTGATGAAGGCAGCCTTACCAAAAGATTCGTAGTAAGCTAATCCATGGTAAGAAGGATCGGGTTCTGTCATTCCCGGGAATTTATCTCTGTGAGCCCCCCAGTCAAAGTTTCCACTATCAACAATGCAACCACCCACACAAGAGGCATGACCATCCATATATTTTGTAGTTGAATGAGTTACAATGTCACAACCAAATTTAAATGGCTGACAATTGATTGGAGTTGGAAACGTATTATCGACAATCAAAGGAACGCCTTGTGAATGAGCTATTCTTGCAAACTTCTCAATATCCAAAACGTTGCAAACCGGATTAGCGATTGTCTCCCCAAACAAAGCCTTGGTGTTGGGACGAAATGCAGCAAGGATTTCCTCTTCCGGAGCATCTGGATCTACAAACGTACACTCGATACCCAATTTCTTCATTGTAACCGCAAACAGGTTAAAAGTTCCTCCATAAATAGTAGAAGAAGAGATAAAATGATCTCCCGCTTCACAAATATTAAATATTGCGTAAAAATTGGCAGCCTGACCGGAAGATGTCAACATAGCTGCAACTCCACCTTCCAAATCGCAAATTTTTGATGCGACAACATCATTGGTTGGATTTTGAAGACGCGTATAAAAATAACCGGATGCCTTTAAATCAAAAAGATCAGCCATCTGCTCACTTGTATCGTATTTAAACGTTGTTGACTGATAAATTGGTAATACCCTTGATTCACCTTTCTTAGGTTGCCATCCGCCTTGAACACAAATGGTTCCTTTTTTTAAATTCTTTTTATCCATATCTTGTAACTAATTATTTCTCAATTATTTCCACCTCTTTAAGACCTCCTTCATAAATTCTGGTTTACAATCAACTCAAACTTGATGGGCATCAAAACCAATCCGGTCGAATTTACAAAACGAGCCTCAAAAGATTTACAAAATTAAGAAATGGTTTTGAATTTTTAAATAAAAAATAATAGTTTATATCTAGTTGTTTCAAATTTTTAAGGTTATCTCATTTTTAAATCGTATCTTCGCACGAAATTTTCAGACAAAAAATAATGGGACTAATAGAGGAAATCAATAGAAGACGAACTTTCGCCATCATCAGTCACCCTGATGCAGGAAAAACTACATTGACTGAGAAATTATTGTTGTTTGGTGGTGCAATTCATATTGCGGGTGCTGTTAAATCAAACAAAATTAAGAAAACGGCAACATCCGACTGGATGGAGATTGAAAAACAACGCGGTATTTCGGTTGCAACGTCTGTCATGGCTTTTGATTACAATGGCTACAAAATCAACATCTTAGACACTCCGGGACACCAAGACTTCCAAGAAGACACCTTCCGAACTCTTACTGCAGTGGATAGTGTTATCATAGTTGTTGACTGCGCTAAGGGTGTGGAAGCTCAAACAAGGAAGTTGATGAACGTATGCAGAATGAGAAATACGCCCGTTATTGTATTTGTCAACAAAATGGATAGAAATGGTAATAACCCGTTCGACCTTATGGATGAGTTGGAGAAAGAACTTAACATAAGCGTCCGCCCTCTCTCTTGGCCTATTAATCAGGGAGACAAATTTAAGGGTGTTTACAACCTTTACGAAAAACGTTTGGACCTATATACGCCTAATAAACAACAAATTTCTGAGTCGGTCGCCTTTGAAGACATAAGTAATCCCGAATTGGAAAAGTATATCGGCGAAGAGGATGCCACACAGTTAAGAGAAGATATTGAATTGATTGAAGGTATTTATTCTGATTTGGATGTCAACGAATACTTAGCCGGTAAAATTGCTCCCGTATTCTTCGGAAGTGCGCTTAATAACTTCGGTATCAAAGAGTTGTTGGATTGCTTCTGCCAAATTGCTCCGGCTCCCCAACCTACTCAGACAATCGAACGAGAGGTTAAACCTACCGAAGAGAATTTCTCCGGATTTGTATTTAAAATCCATGCTAATATGGACCCTAACCATAGAAGTTGTATCGCTTTCGTAAAAATCTGCTCCGGCAAATTTGAACGAAACGTCAACTATAAACACGTTCGACATAACAAAATGTTGAAATTCTCCAATCCAACTTGTTTCATGGCTCAAAAGAAAGAGACCGTAGATGAAGCTTGGCCGGGAGATATTGTCGGACTGCCTGATAATGGTGGAACATTCAAAATTGGAGATACTTTAACTTCCGGTGAAAATATCCACTTTAAAGGTCTTCCAAGCTTCTCACCCGAGATGTTTAAATACATCGAAAATGATGACCCTATGAAGGCTAAACAGTTGAACAAAGGTATAGAACAATTGATGGACGAAGGGGTTGCTCAGGTCTTTACAAATCAATTCAATGGTCGAAAAATTATTGGAACCGTAGGACAACTTCAATTTGAAGTGATTCAGTATAGATTACTACATGAATACAACGCTAAATGCCGTTGGGAACCTATCAGTTTGTACAAAGCTTGCTGGGTTGAAAGCGATGATGCTGAGGCCTTGGAAACATTCAAAAAGAGAAAATATCAGTTCATGGCAATTGACAAAGAGGGACGAGACGTATTTTTGGCCGACTCCGGCTATATTCTACAAATGGCTCAGAGCGACTTCCCGAAAATTCGCTTCCACTTCTCTTCAGAATTTTAATAACCCACCATAATTCTTTACCACAATAGAATAGGTATATAAGTTATGAGAATAGATATTCTTTCTGCTGTCCCTGAATTATTGGAAAGTCCGCTAAATCACTCTATTATTCAACGGGCTAAAAACAAAGGTATTGTTGAAATCCAAATCCATAACATCCGTGATTATACGCTCAATAAACACCGTAAAATCGATGATTATGCTTTTGGATTCAGCGCAGGCATGGTTATGCAGATTGAACCTATCGACCGACTTATCACACACCTAAAATCAGAAAGAGAATATGACGAGGTGATCTATACCTCCCCTGACGGAGATGTGTTCGACCAAAAAATGGCCAATAACCTGTCTCTAAAAAACAACTTAATAATCCTTTGCGGACATTACAAAGGTATTGATCATCGAATCAGAGAACACTTGATTACGAAAGAGATTTCGGTGGGTGACTTTGTCTTGACAGGTGGAGAATTGGCAGCTTGCATATTCACGGATGCAATAGTTCGACTGATTCCGGGAGCCATGTCCGACGAACAGTCTGCCCTTTCCGACTCCTTCCAAGACAACCTCTTAGCTCCACCTGTTTATACCAGACCGGCGGAATACAATGGTTGGCGCGTACCGGACATCTTATTATCCGGAAATCAACGTCTTATCGAAGAGTGGGAACACGAACAAGCAGTTGAACGTACACAACGATTACGACCTGATTTGCTCAAAACTACCAATAAGTAAATAGAACCCACATAAAGGTGAGGTCAATCAAATTTGAAACCACTATGTTTTAGTGGTTGAGTTAATTGTACGACAAAATGTACTCATCCAATTGCTTAGAAATTAAACATAATCACACCTACAGCTCTGTGATTAGTAACTTCATGAGGAGTATCAACCTTTCCTGTATTCAAATTTAAATCTCCAAATGCAGCAGTCGTCAATTCATACTCCAACCCAAAGGAAAAACGCTTAAGATTATAACACAACATCGGAGAGATACGATAGACATAGTCAATATTATTAAATCCAAACACATAGGTTGTCTCCTCCGACATTAGCTTAGCATCAGAACCTAAATTCTTCATATAACCAGCAAACAAACCAATCTGCCACTTGTCTCCGTAAACAATATTAAACCAAGAAGTGGAATTTTTCAAATTGGTATATTCATAACTACCATCATCATTCATACGAGACACACCATAACCGCTCAACATTAATAGATGAGACATATTCTCGCCAAAGATACTCTTGACCTTGACAGACAACTTTTTACTAGGAGAAACATACTGAATAAAAGCATTTACCATCCAAGAACCAATCATCTCATCCACCTTGATAGTTGTTTCATTTCCATCCACAACTGCGTTGGCAACCACACGAGGACGAATCTGTAAATAATCCAAACCGGCACCCAACAACCATCCATTCTTTCTCCAATCAAAACCAACATACAACTCCGGCACTTTGCCATTCACCAAATAGGAAGGAGAAGAACCATTAGGACCTACAGATGAATATTGAAATTGATACAACGCAGAAAGGTAAAATTTAGCACTTCTTGCCCTCCAATCGATACGCACTTGCGGACTCCTGTTAAATGGTTGAAAAGGACTACCTGTAGCTAAACTCTGAATAGTTGGAACCACTTCACCAAACATAGGATGCCACGTTTGACCCATCAACAAAGAGGTCTTTTCCCAATCTAAACGACAAAAAGCCTGACGAATACGCAACATTGTTGTACTTCCGGAAAAACCGGCAAAGTCAGTCTCCAATTGAGCGTATGATTGAGCCTTGAAAACTTGAGGACCATATACCTTCACTCCTAAACGAGATGCTATACTTAAAAAGCCGGATGATGAAACTCCATTTAAATCTTCACCTTCAGGATTTTCATTTACATCTTTCGGAATTATATAAAACAAACCTGAAGCTGTCTCAAAGTTTTGACGAGAATCATAGTAGAAATCGTTCCGAATAAAACCGTATGGAACAAACTTAAAATTCTTTTTGGGTGAAGTAAATTCTAATGAACGACGTTTTGACAATCTATTCAAAGAATCACCCTGAACCACCTTTACTCCAACACTATCATGGGTCACTTGAGAAGAATCTGATATCGCCACAGATTCTGCATTAACACCTACTGAACTTGCTAACAATAGAGAAAAAAAACATCCTCTTATAACAGATTTCATAACTATTAATTAACTTATCATTTCATATTGACGATTTTGAAATATGTCATCAAAGTCGCTAAAATGCACTAATACTCTTTCGCCAATCAGGCATAGACCGAAAACAAAATAAAATTCAAAATCATCCTCTAACTGAATCATTAAAATTATCTTTTACAAAAGACAAGTTTTCAACAACGCCAAAAACTGCGCAAAGATAATTTTTTTATTAAATATTTAGCCGTATCTTTACACCGAAAATTTTAAAAAAAATTACGTATATGGATTTGACAGGTAAAATACACGCTGTTCTCCCCATTCAAGAAGGAGAAGGAAAGAATGGAACTTGGAAAAAACAAGATTATGTTATTGAATACTTTACTCCCAATTCACAATATTCAAAAAAAATGTGTTTTAATTTGTGGGGAGAGAGAATAGAACAATTTAATATCCAAGAAGGTCAAGAGGTGACAATCAGTTTTGATATAGATTGTAGAGAGTGGAACGGCAGATGGTTTAATGACATCAGAGCGTGGAGAGTGGTACCGGCTCAACAAGGTCAACCAATCCAGCAACAACCTATGCCTGCTGGTATGCCAACACCACCTCCCTTTTCAGGGAATGATGCTCCGGCAGAAGATGCTTCCAGCGACCTTCCTTTCTAATCATTAGTTGGACAGAAATATTCAAAGGTAATTTCTATAAATCAGGTCAAAATGATTTTGAAGGGCTTTTTATAATAAAGTTGTTTAAATTTTATTGAAAATTTTGTAGATTATCTCTCAAATAGGCTCGAAATAAAATTAAAACAACTTCTTTTCTACCGAGATAAATCAAAAAGTACCAAAAAGCTCACCCCGTAATTTATATTTTCTTAATTATAACGGTGAATTTATAGAACTTACCTTTAATTTTATAACAAAATCTATAGAAAACCTTTTCCAATAAAGAGCAAACAACTTCTTGTTCATGGCATGACACAAAGAGAACGTTACGAGAAAATTTTTGAATGGTTTGAAAGAGAAGTTCCTGTAGCCGAGAGTGAGCTAAACTATTCCAACCCATACGAATTGTTGGTAGCAGTAATCTTATCTGCCCAATGTACAGATAAAAGAGTGAATATAGTAACCCCTTCACTTTTTAAACAATATCCTACACCATGGGATATGGCGAAGAGTAATCCTCAAGAGATATACACCTATATTCGCAGTATTTCATACCCCAATAATAAGGCAACCAATCTCCATAAAATGTCACAAATGCTAATAGAGCGTTTTGACGGAATTGTACCTAATAATATTGAAATGCTACAAGAACTTCCGGGGGTCGGAAGAAAAACAGCTAATGTAGTTTCTGCCGTAGCATTCAATCAACCGGCAATGCCCGTGGATACACACGTATTTCGAGTTTCTAACAGATTAGGATTGACAAACAATGCCAAAACGCCTTTTGAATGCGAAAAAATATTGGTTAAAAACATACCCCAAGCAATCCTATCTAAAGCCCACCATTGGTTACTTCTTCATGGAAGATACACTTGCACCGCACGAAAACCACATTGCGAACAATGCGGACTTATCCCTTATTGCAAATCTGCTAAAAAACGAACAAAATAGCAGAATCCCGTTTTATAATTATGACAATTTGTCAGACATCCACCTTTGGCACTTATTTTGATAGATATAGAGTGTATTCAAAAGAGAACAAAAATGATTAGTTGATTAATTATTTACTATCACCTTTATGGATGACAACTAAAAGTTGTTCTATTATTTGAATAGCAAGAAATGTATAATTTCTATAAAAGTAACTCAAAATAAAAATATAAATCGGGGAAATTAACTTCCCACTAAACGTATATAATTATGCAAAAAGGAAACATCGGGGTAACAACAGACAACATCTTCCCCATCATCAAAAAATTTCTTTATAGTGACCACGAGATATTTCTTCGTGAAATAGTATCCAATGCTGTTGATGCCACTCAAAAACTAAAAACACTCTCTTCCGTTGGGGATTTCAAAGGAGAATTAGGAGAGCTATTTGTTGAGGTTAAAGTAAACAAAGATGCAGGCTCCTTAACTATCTCTGACCGAGGAATTGGTATGACAGAAGAAGAGATTGACAAATACATCAATCAAATTGCCTTCTCCGGAGCGGAAGAGTTTTTGGAGAAATACAAAAATGATGCCAACGCAATTATTGGTCACTTTGGATTGGGATTCTACTCCTCATTCATGGTTTCAAAGAAAGTAGAAATCATTACAAAATCCTACAAAGATGGAGCCAAAGCTGTAAAATGGAGTTGCGATGGTAGTCCGGAATATACATTAGAAGAAATTAATAAAGCTGAAAGAGGAACTGATATTGTACTTTATATCGATGACGAGAACAAAGAATTTCTTGAAGAGAACAAAATCAGCGAACTATTAAATAAGTATTGTAAATTCCTAGCTATTCCTATCGTATTCGGAAAGAAAAAAGAGTGGAAAGATGGAAAACAAGTTGATACAGAAGAGAATAATGTTATCAATAATCCTCAACCTGCATGGACTAAAAAACCGAGTGAACTAAAGGAAGAAGATTATTTGAAATTCTATAAAGAGTTGTATCCGTATAGTGAAGATCCACTATTCTATATCCACTTAAATGTTGATTTCCCTTTCAATTTAACCGGAATTCTATACTTCCCGAAAATCAAAAACAATTTTGAAATTCAAAAAAACAAAATTCAACTTTACTGCAATCAAGTATTTGTTACCGATTCTGTAGAGGGAATTGTACCTGAATATTTAACTCTTTTGCATGGAGTAATCGACTCACCGGATATTCCACTTAATGTATCCAGAAGTTACCTTCAGAGTGACTCAAACGTAAAAAAAATATCCAACCATATCACAAAGAAGGTAGCAGACAGACTACAAGATATTTTCAAACAACAAAGAGAAGAGTTTGAAAGCAAATGGGACAATTTGAAAATCTTTATCGAATATGGTATTTTGACAGATGAAAAATTTGCCGAAAGAGCCGAATCATTTGTTCTATTGAAAAACGTAGATGGAAAATATTATACGTTAGAAGAGTATAAGACCTTGGTAAGTGAAAATCATAAAGATAAAGATGGAAATATCATCTACCTTTATGCAACCAATCAAGAGGAGCAACACAGCTACATTGAGTCTGCAAAAGAAAAAGGATACGATGTATTGCTGATGGATGGACAATTAGACTCTCACTTTATCAGCAGATTAGAACAAAAATCTGAAGGAAAAATTCGCTACACACGCGTTGACTCAGATGTAATTGAAAAATTGATTGCCAAAGAGAATGCAAAACAGGTGGACTTGAATGCCAACGAACAAGATGCATTAATAAGTATCTTTAGCGCACAACTACCTGAAAATGACAAAAATAACTTTATCGTTTCATTCGAGAGTCTCTCTGCCAACAGTCAGCCTACCTATATCACTCAAAACGAGTTTATGCGTAGAATGAAAGAGATGTCTGCAGCCCAATCCGGCATGAACTTCTATGGAGAAATGCCAGATAGCTATAACTTTGTAGTCAATACAGAGCACCCACTTATCAAACGAATTTTAGCAGACGAAAAAGAGCAATGCGACAAAGAGGTAACACCAATCACCAATAAGATAAACGAATTGGAAAACCAACGAAAGTCATTGCAAGGAGATAAAAAAGATAGTGATTTAGATGCTACAACCAAAGATGAAATAAAGAAAATTGATGATGAAATTGCATCTGCAAAATCAGAGAAAAAGTCAATCTATAGCAAATACTCCTCAGAAAATAAAGAGGTCAGACAACTTGTAGATTTGGCATTATTATCCAATAATTTGCTAAAAGGAGAGGCTCTAAGTACCTTTGTAAAAAGGAGTATAGAAATGATGTAAAAATCAGCCTATTAGCAATATACAAAGGGAAGATAAAAAAATCTTCCCTTTTTTGTTAAAAAAAAACTATATCTACTCGTCATTTCATTCAAATTTTGTACTTTTGTGAAGAAATTTAACAAGGTTAAAATGACTGAAAGGGAAGAATATCCACAACACCCGGTTTATGACAAAAACAGTATAGAGTTTGTTACCGTGGCAGCACAGTTTTGTTCATTTGTCGAAAATTGTCAACAAATGGAACGAGGTACATTTTTTGATAAGATGCCGAAGTTGCTCTCTTTGCTTTATCTTAAAACATCTGTTTTACCTTCAATGGATGATACCTCCTTTTCAGAATTGACAACCTATGTTACAGAAGAAGAGTACGAATATATACAGACGAAATTAAAATCAGTTATAGGGCAATATGATGAATATTTAGATGTTTTTGTTGAAGATATGCAATATAGCGACACCCCTATCCTATCTAATATTTCAGAAGATATTGCAGATATTTACCAAGATTTAAAAGACATGATTGGCAATTTTCAGTCAGCTGACATTGACATCATGAATGACTCATTAAAGGATTGTTTGGATAATTTTAAATCTTTCTGGGGACAAAAACTTTTAAATGCTTTAAGAGCTTTGCATAATGTTAGATATTCTAATGCTGATTTTGAAGATGACGAATTTTTAAACGAGGAGAACAATGAACACAATTTCTTCACAGAGTAAGACATTCAAAACATCCATCACCAAAGAGGAGATTGCAGAGTTGCCTATCGAAGAATTCAATGGACAAATTGAAGTTGTGCAAACAATAGAAGAGGCAAAAAAAGCATTAGGAATATTAAAAGAACAAAAGCTTTTAGGGTTTGACTCTGAAACTAAACCATCTTTTGTAAAAGGGAAAATTAATAATGTTTGCTTAATTCAATTGAGTACATTGTCAACTTGCTACTTGTTTCGGATAAACATGGCTGAAATGTTGTCTGATATTATCTCAGAAATAATGGAGAATGAAAATATCATGAAAATCGGTCTATCTTTAAAAGACGATTTTTCCGGTATTAATAAACTCCAAAATTTTTCTCCAAACAATTTCATAGATTTACAAAAATATGTAAAACAATTTGGTATTGCAGATAATAGTCTGTCTAAAATATACGCAATTGTATTTAACAAAAAGATATCAAAGTCGCAACGTCTGACCAACTGGGAGGCAGAGACCTTGACAGACAAACAAATGAAATATGCGGCATTGGATGCTTGGGCGGCATTGGTTATTTACCAACAATTAAAAAACGAAGTAAAATAAAAGTATTATAAATCATAAATCAAAATGGGCGGTTTTTTTGGCACAATCAAAAAGAGCAGTTGTTTAATGGATCTTTTCTACGGAATTGACTACAACTCTCACTTGGGTACTAAAAGAGGTGGAATGGCAATGTTCGACAAGGAAATTGGATTCACAAGAAGTATTCACAACCTCGAAAACTCTTACTTTCGAACAAAATTTGAACCTAATTTACCAAAATTCAAAGGCAATGCCGGAATTGGAGTAATTAGTGATACAGATGCTCAGCCAATTATTTTCAACTCTCACTTAGGGCGTTTTGCAATCGTTACTATTGCGTGTATTAATAACATTGATGAATTGAGTCAAGAACTTTTGGATAAGAAAATGCCTTTTTCCGAAATGAGTTCTGGGAAAATCAATCAAACAGAATTAATCGCACTTCTTATTTCGGAAGAGGATTCTTTCGTTGCCGGGATTGAAAATGTTCATAAAAAAATCCAAGGTTCTTGCACAATCCTACTCTTGACTGAAAATGGAATCATTGCTGCGCGCGATAAATTGGGACGCCTACCAATGACAATTGCCCAAAAAGAGGATGGATATGCTGTCTCTTGCGAATCTTGTTCGTTCCACAATTTAGAGTACGAACCTTGCTATAACTTAGGTCCCGGCGAAATTGTTAAAATTACTGCGGATGGATACGAACAAATCAAAGCTCCCGGAAAACAAATGCAAGTTTGCTCCTTTTTATGGGTTTATTTTGGCTATCCGGTTAGTACCTACGAAAATATTAATGCAGATGCTGCAAGACATTGTGCTGGTTGCTTAATGGGGAAACGAGATAATTGCCAAGCTGACTATGTCGCTGCTGTTCCAGACTCAGGTATCGGATTCGCAATTGGCTACTCAAATGGTAGTGGCATCCCATACAAAAGGGCTATCATTAAATACACGCCAACTTGGCCAAGAAGTTTCACCCCTGCTTCTCAAGAGATTAGGAAATTAGTAGCAAAAATGAAATTGATTCCTAATAAGCAATTGTTGAATAATAGCAAAGTTATCTTCTGTGACGACTCAATTGTTAGAGGTACTCAATTGTCTGATAATGTTAGTGCTCTATACTCGTATGGGGCTAAAGAGGTACACATGAGAATTTCATGTCCTCCTCTCATATTTCCTTGTAAATTTTTGAATTTTGCTTCTAAAAATAGTGATTTAGACCTGATAACGCGAAGAATAATTCAAAAATTTGAAGGCAGACATGATAAAAATTTAGAGAAGTACAAAACAACTGATTCTCCGGAATATAATCGTTTAGTGGAAGAAATTCGCTCAACATTTAATTTGAATTCTCTAAAATTTAGTACTATAGAAGATTTGACAGAAGCAATTGGACTTCCAAAAGAACAAATCTGTACTCACTGCTTTGATGGCTCCAGCTATTATTGATAGATCATTTTGACCTAATTTTATAGGTATTGCTTTTAGGAGGAACTATCATTTCACTTCGCAGTTTTTTTGAATCTATTTTGAGTAGCTTGCTGGACAAAGAGAGAGTATCTATAACAACCTAAAAAATAGCAAATTGCCAAAATAAACAAAAAGTACAGGAAAGTTCATCTCCCCCTTGATTTATACTTTCTTAAGTATAAACATTGAATTTATAGAACTCACCTTAGAACAATTTCTATAAAAGATAATTTGAGAGCCATTTGAACTTATCGATTCTGTTGGTAATAGTAAGAAGCTGTTTAAATTTTATTAAAAAAAAATTTAGAGTTTCACTCTCTTATTTTCGGCATCTTTGAGATTCTTTTTAACCTATTTTTATTCTCCTTTTTTGATAATAGTCCACTATTTTCTGCAAAAGAAGACTAAAAATAGATTTAAAAATCTCTCTCAAATAGGCTCGAAATAAAATTTAAACAACTTCTAAGTTGCAAAATTCTGAAAACACTTATTGTTGCCCGGTGTTCTTGTAATTGATAAAGAAGTGGAATTGATTACAAACAAAAATGGTTTCAGCTCTATATTATTAGGCTGGTTTATGAGATTTAACTATTATTTTCATATTCTTAATTGTTGTAAATATTTACTAAATAAATAGTTAATTAAGAATATAAAATCTATTTTTGGAATTGGTTGATGTTAGATTCGTTAATATTTTGACATCAACCAATTGTAATAACTTTATATTTCTAAGAAAATGGAGAAAATATTAATATACCAAGTACTTCCAAGATTATTCGGTAATACAAAAAAAAAACAAGTTTTTAATGGTTCGATAGAAGAAAATGGTTGCGGAAAACTTAACGATTTTACCAAAGAACGATTGAAACAAATAAAAGAGTTGGGGGCAACCCACATTTGGTACACAGGGGTAATCGAACATGCAACTCAAACTGATTACTCATCGTATGGTATCAAAAAAGACCACCCTGCTATTGTAAAAGGGAAAGCAGGTTCTCCATACGCAATAAAGGATTACTACGATATAGATCCCGACTTGGCTTGCGACGTTAAAAAAAGAATGAAAGAATTTGAGGCTCTTATAAATCGTACGCATAAAGAGGGACTGAAAGCAATAATAGATTTTGTACCCAACCACGTTGCAAGAGAATATTACTCTGATGCTAAACCTAAAAATGTAAAAGACTTAGGAGAAGACGATGTAAAAGAGGTATTCTTTTTCAATCAAAATAACTTTTACTATTTAGTAAACGAGTCGTTAGAAGGAAGATTTGATATGCAAGGAGGAGCAGAAAAGCCTTACTCTGAAACACCTTGTAAAGCAACCGGTAATAATTATTTCGCCAACAACCCCGGTATATATGAATGGTATGAGACTGTAAAACTTAATTATGGTATCGACTATAGAAATAATCAATACCATGACTTCTCTCCTATTCCCAACACATGGCTAAAAATGAGGGATATACTACTATTTTGGTGTAGTAAAAATGTAGATGGATTTAGGTGTGATATGGCAGAAATGGTGCCGGTAGCATTTTGGGCTTGGGTAATTCCTATCATCAAAGAGAGCTATCCCAACATCATCTTCATAGCTGAAACGTATGACCCTTATCAATATCGACAATACATCTTTGATGGAAAATTTGATTACTTATACGACAAAGTAGGCTTGTACGACAAATTGAGAGAAATCATGCGAAACGAAGGTGCCTGCCACGATATTACAGGAATTTGGCAACAGCTGGACGGAATAGAGGAGCACATATTGAATTTTTTGGAAAATCATGACGAACAGAGAATTGCCTCACCATTTTTTGCAGGTAAAGCGGAAAAAGGGATACCTGCAATGATAATTTCTTCCACTCTTAACACCGGTGCTGTCATGATCTATAATGGTCAAGAATTTGGTGAAGAGGCAAAAGGAGAAAAGGGATTTAGCGGTGATGATGGAAAAACAACCATCTTCGACTATGCTGCAATACCAACTGTACAAAGATGGTTATCAGGTGAACTAAAAAAAGGTGAAATTTCTTTGCAACAATTTTATACGAAATTGTTGAATATTTGCAAAAATGAAAAAGCAATCAGGAAAGGAAACTTCTTCGATTTACAATATGTAAACTTTAACAATCCGTTTTTCAATACAATCAAACAATATGCGTATTTGAGAAAAAAAGAGAATGAACTTATTCTGATTATTTCTAACTTCGAAGATTTTGACGTTTCTCTGCAAATTAATCTTCCTATTCACGCTTTTGAATTGTTGGGAATAGAAAATAATCAAGAAAGAAAATATACCGATCTTCTTACAAATAAATCCGGGAAACAACTTTTCTCTTCGGTATCTCCTTTTTCAATAAAAGTGAAAAAAAATAACGGAGTGATACTAAAATTTTTATTGTAAGAATTGTTTCGTAAAATTATTATTCATAATTTCGCTAAAGTTCTGTAGGCATTTTCAAGTGTATCTTGAAAATCAAAAGGGAATCTTGTGAGAATCAAGAACAGTACCCGCTGCTGTAAATCCCTCCTAAAGTTTTATTCGTTATACCACTGTGAGTTTCATGGGAAGGTGAATAAAATGGGATAAGTCAGAATACCTACCTACACGAACAAAATTAAAGACTCTCGGGAATAAGAGGATTTTTTTTACTATTAAGGCTGTAGAATTACCTAATCCCTATCTTATTCTCGAGTTACATTTTGTAACTAATAATCTAAAAAAAATAAAGAGAGTATGAAAAAGAACTATTTTAATTTATTATGTTGGATTCTATTGATTATCCCGGCATTGTTTGTTTCTTGCGAAAATGAAGAGGATGATGATCCTCTAAAAGGCAGATTTACAATCACATTTGAAAATATTGAATTATCATCCCAAGGTTATTGGAATGGTTCAGACCTAACAGGAAAAAAGGTAAAAGAGTACTACTACGGCTCTCTGGTAACAAATTATTATAATGAATTCCACTGCGGAGAATTAATTTTTCATAATCTCTTTACTCAGGAGTGGTCATCTTGGAACGGATTTGTTTGTTCCTCTTTGACTGACACTGTCACCAGTGGCTCTAGTAATGTTTATAGTGTGTATGCAGAATCAGGAGCTACTCTTTCAAAAAATTTCATGGTGGCATCCAACAATGCTGTAATGAACTTTATGGATGGAAGAGAAAAACAAGTTCATAGTCTTCGCCTAAATAATACAACCTACTCCTACTTGGCTATTAGCAAAGGAGACGATGGAGATTTTAATCAATGTACAAAATTTAGTGATGGTGACTATTTCTCAGTGACATTTACCGGATATGATGCAAAGGGAAATATAACAAATGATTGCACTTTCTACCTTGCTGATTTTAGAGAAGGGAAATCATATATATGCGATGAATGGACAATGTTTGATATTAGCTCATTGGGCATTGTAAATAAAATTATCATAACATTTGATTCTTCAGATAAAAATGAATATGGTATCCTAACACCAACTTATGTTTGCATAGACAATCTCGTATATTCTAACTAAGAGAGTGATTCCCCATAAAAAGTACGTCAGAATAGCGTGTTTAAAAACTATTCTGACGTACTTATTTTTCGTCCCTTTCAAAAGTTCTTTTAAA
>SUWZ01000081.1 GCA_015061185.1 Bacteroidales bacterium | reverse complement strand
TTATGAGGCAACGTTAATAATATGTGCAAACAAACATTCCGCCGAATGCAAGGCAAAGTTAATAAAAATTTTGTTGGAGCAAAAAGTTTCTTTTATTTCATTTTATGTATAGGATATTTTTGCATCGGATTATTTTCTATAGTAGGGTTCTATAAATTTATTTTTTTTCTACAGGGTGGATAATAAAATTAAATTTAAAACATCCGTTAATTATTTTAGAACGTACCTTAAATTTTATCCTTATCTTTGCAATGTTTTATGAGAATTTGTTTAAAATTTTTCTGGCTGATAAATTCTAAACTGCTTCTAACAATATTTTGCTAACAATTGAAATGTTATTGATCCTGAATGGAGGATGAAAATAACAAACTATCGAAAGGAGTATTTATGATATCTGTAGATAAAGTTTCTGTGCGATTTGGAAGTTTTAATCTGTTTGAAGAGATTTCGTTTGTGGTGAATCCGCGAGATCGTATCGCATTAGTAGGGAAAAATGGGGCGGGGAAAAGTACCTTGTTAAAAATATTTGCAGGGTTTCAACCAGCTTCCGAAGGTATGATTTCTCTTCCTAAGGAGGTGACGATAGGTTATTTGCCTCAGCAAATGGAATTAGAGGATGGTTTGACAGTGTTGGAAGAGGCAGAAAAGTCATTTTCTCATTTGGCAGAATTGCAAAGAAAAGTAGAGGAAATATCAAATGAGTTGGCTGTTAGAGAAGATTATGATTCTGTAGAATACCAAGAATTAATTGAAGAGTTAACGCACTCCAATGAGAAGTTGGATTTATTGGGTGTAAACAATTACAAAGGGGAAGTAGAGAGAACACTCTTGGGTTTAGGTTTTTTACGTTCAGATTTTTCTCGTCAAACCAGTGAATTTAGTGGTGGTTGGCGTATGCGTATAGAGTTAGCGAAAATTCTTCTAAAAAGGCCTGATGTATTGTTGTTGGATGAGCCTACCAATCATTTAGATATAGAATCGATTCAGTGGTTGGAAGATTTCTTAAGAACGAGTAGTAGTGCTCTGTTATTAGTTTCGCACGATAGAGCATTTATAGACGCAGTAACTAATCGTACAATAGAAATTTCATTAGGAAAGATCTACGATTATAAAGTCTCTTATTCTCAATATGTAACATTGAGGAAAGAGAGAAGAGAGCAACAATTGCGAGCCTACGAAAATCAGCAAAAGCAGATACAAGATACAGAGGAGTTTATAGAGAGATTTAGATATAAAGCGAGTAAATCCAATCAAGTGCAATCCCGAATCAAGCAGTTGGAAAAATTGGATATAATAGAGGTGGATGATGAAGATAATGCTATGTTGAGGCTGAAGTTTCCTTCAGCTCCTCATTCGGGAGCCATTTCGTTAGAGGTTAAGTCTTTAATAAAGAATTATGGCGAGAAAAATATTTTAGACACAATTGATTTAACCATTAAAAGAGGCGAAAAAGTTGCTTTTGTAGGTAAAAATGGAGAAGGTAAGAGTACCTTAGTAAAGTGTATAATGAATCAAGTTGAGTATTCAGGCGAGTTGAAATTAGGGCACTTGGTAAAAATAGGATATTTTGCTCAAAATCAAGCATCTTTGTTAGATGGAGAACTGTCAGTTTTTGAAACAATCGATCATGTTGCTACGGGAGATATTCGTACGAAAATTAGGGATATTTTAGGTGCATTCATGTTTGGAGGAGAGGCTTCCGAAAAGAAGGTTAAAGTGTTGTCGGGAGGAGAAAGAACTCGTTTAGCAATGATTCGTTTGCTATTAGAACCTGTTAACTTGTTGGTGTTAGATGAGCCTACAAATCATTTGGATATGCGTTCCAAAGATGTTTTAAAAGAGGCAATAAAAGCTTTTAATGGAACGGTTATTGTTGTTTCTCATGATAGAGAATTTTTGGATGGTTTGGTTGACAAAGTTTATGAGTTTTCTAATCATAAAGTGAGAGAGCATTTGGGAGGTATCTACGATTTTTTGCAAGCCAAAAAAATGGCGAGTTTGAAAGATTTGGAAGTCTCTGAAAAAGAACAGGTTAAAGAAGAACGAAATGAACCATCTGAGAATAAACTTTCGTATGAGGCACAAAAGGAGTTAGCTAAGAAGATTAGAAAAATTGAAAAGCAAGTTGTTGATACAGAGGTGATTGTTCAGCAAATAGAGTGCAGGTTAAGAGAGATAGAGGAGGAATTAAGTCAACCGGATAAGTCGAATGATACCCATTTGTTTGATGAATATAAGAAAAAACAGCACGAGTTGGAACAGAAGATGTATGAGTGGGAGATATTGTGTGAAGAGTTGGATGGAATGAAGAATTAGAAATCGTTTGTTTATTTAGTTCCGGTAAATGACTATGTTTATTTTATATTGATAATTGGTTGAGATTAAGAATTGTAAACTCTTAAATCAACTCCTATAAACCTACCTTAGGATACAATCGTTTTCTAACTCCTGATTCCTAATTTTCTAAATCATGAATTTTTGTAGTTTAAGACAAAAAAAATATTTACCTTTGCGAAAAATTTTATAACGAGCATTTCTTAAGAAGTTATTATGGCATACAATTACATGACTGCAGATGAGGCAGCAAGGTTTGTTAAGAATGGATATAATATAGGTTTTAGCGGTTTTACAGTGTCCGGCGCACCTAAATTAGTACCAACAGCTATAGCGAAATTGGCAGAAGAAGAGCATGCGAAAGGGAATGAGTTTCGTGTGAATGTATTTACCGGAGCATCTACCGGAGATGCTTTAGATGGTGCTTTGGCGCGAGCTAATGCGATTAATTTCAGGACTCCATATCAAAGTAATAAAGATTTGAGAGCCGGAATCAATTCTCAAGATATTCAGTATGCTGATGCACACTTGTCTCATTTGGCTCAAGATATACGTTATGGGTTCTATGGAAAGATGAATGTAGCAATTATTGAAGCGGCAGATGTTTCTGATAATGGAGAAATAGTGTTGACTTCCGGTGTTGGTATTGTGGCAACGGTAGCACGTTTGGCAGAATACATCATCATAGAGTTAAATAGCAATCACCCTAAAGAGTTGAGGGGGATTCATGATATTTATGAACCGGCAGATCCTCCATGTCGCAGAGAGCTACCTATTTATAGTGTGCGAGACCGTGCAGGAGTTGATGTGCTTAAGGTAGAGCCTAAAAAAATTGTTGCGATTGTAAAGTCTGACGTTAAAAATGGAACTTCTCCTTTTTCTCCATCGGATGAAACGACGATGAGAATTGGGCAGAATGTGGCAGATTTCTTGGCAAGAGAATTGAAACGCGGTATTATACCGGCTTCATTTTTACCTATTCAATCGGGAGTAGGGAATGTCGCTAATGCTGTTTTGGGTTCATTGGGTGCCAATAAAGATGTGCCACCATTTACGATGTACACAGAGGTGATTCAAGATTCTGTTATCTCTTTGATGAAAGAGGGTAGAGTGACCTTTGCGAGTGGATGTTCATTGACAGTGACAGATCCTGTTTTGGAAGATATATATGGTAACTTGGATTTCTTTAAAGAGCGTTTGGTTCTTCGTCCAAGCGAAATGTCTAATCATCCGGAGATTGTTCGCCGTTTGGGCTTGTTGACAATTAATACTGCATTGGAGGCGGATATTTTTGGTAATGTAAATTCTACGCATGTGTTAGGAACTAAGATGATGAACGGAATTGGTGGTGCCGGAGATTTTACAAGAAATGCCTATATCTCAATATATACTTGTCCGTCAACTCAGAAAGATGGCAAGATTTCGCCTATTGTTCCAATGGTGAGTCATATCGACCAAAGCGAGCATTCTGTGAAGGTTTTGGTAACAGAGTATGGTGTGGCTGACTTGCGTGCAAAATCTCCTATTCAAAGAGCTGAAACAATTATAGAAAATTGTGTTCATCCTGATTATAAAGAGTTGATGTGGGATTATTTGAAGTTAGCGAAGAAGAGTCATACTCCTCATACTTTGCCTCATGCTTTGGGTATGCACGTTGAGTTTGCAAAGAGTGGTGATATGCGTAATACCAATTGGGGAGAGTATTAGGAACTGGATTCAGGTTTCAAGTTTCAGGATTCAGATTTCAAGGGATAGA
The DNA here is from genome assembly GCA_015061185.1 of Bacteroidales bacterium. Classification (GTDB taxonomy): domain Bacteria; phylum Bacteroidota; class Bacteroidia; order Bacteroidales; family Paludibacteraceae; genus UBA1181. Next base: position 342 of record SUWZ01000081.1, on the reverse strand, counting down.
GCCACTTGAAACTTTTAACTTGGAACATTAGTTTAGGGGAGTGTTCTTTGAATTCTCCTCTTTTTTTTTGAAAAACAGGTAAATTTATCGACGAAATTAAAATTTTAACATATTTTGGCATAGTTTTTGTACTTTCTTTGAGAAAGAATTACAATGAATAATTAGGAAAATATAAATTAAAGTTGATATGTTTCAATGAATTGCTCTCGGTTGTTAGGGGTGAAGGGTTGAAAAGTCTATAAAATAAAAAAAGCTGATTTAATGAATTATTAACGATTCAAAAAATAAAAAGAAGACTTTTTATTTTGTTAAATAGCTAAAAATGTGGCAACTAATACGAAG
>SUWZ01000049.1 GCA_015061185.1 Bacteroidales bacterium | reverse complement strand
TTTGAAATGCTCTCTTTTCCTGTGTTTATCGGGGATGTGGGCATGTCGCAGCCTGCAAATTGACCTATAGGTCAAAAATGCAACTAAGGTGATTATTGTGCCTGAAGGTCTCAAAAGTGTAACCCTTCCTTCTTCTGTCACTTGTATTGGTGACAGTGCATTTGCTTGGTGTAATCAATTAACGAATGTAGAAATTCCATCTTCCGTTAATCATATTGGTAATAGTGCATTCACCAATTGTACAAGTTTAGAAAGTGTCAAAATTCCTAATGGAGTATTAAGCATAGGTGATAGAGCTTTTTATCAGTGTCGCAGATTGAAAAGTATAGAAATTCCTAATAGTGTTACTAAAATAGGGCAGAAAGCTTTTTCAGTAAGTGGAATTGTTGATATTGATTTGCCTTCTGATATTACTTATATTGAAGATGGTCTTTTTTTCTATTGTCAAGATTTGAAGAGTCTTTCCATTCCTTCAAGTGTTACAAGCATAGGTAACATGGCGTTCTCAAGACTTAATATGTCCACTATTGATATTCCTTCAAGTGTTACAGAAATCAAAGATAGTGCGTTTTATTATTCTTCGTTGAAAAGTATTAAGATTCCCGAAGGCGTTGTTAGTTTAGGTTCTTATGTATTCAGCAACTGTACAACTTTGGTTAGTGTCGATATACCTTCAACACTCCTAAATATTGGTGTTCATATTTTTGAAGGGTGTCGAGATTTGGTTGACATAAATGTAGCTTCGGAAAATCCTAACTATTCATCTGTCGATGGAGTATTGTACAATAAGGATAAAACCGAGTTGATTTTTGTTCCTAAAGGTGTTGAAAGTTTTACAATTCCTACTTCAGTTATTCGCATTGCTGAGGGGGCATTTGAAGCATGCAGGAATCTTACTTCTATTACAATTCCGTCCAGTGTTACTAGTATAGGAGATAGTGCATTCTATGAATGTATTAATTTAATTAATGTTGATTTATCGTCTAATCTTATTTCTATAGGGAATCTGGCATTTTCAGGTTGTGAACTATTAACTGATTTAAAAATTCCGTCTAGTGTTACATCTATTGGAAATCAAGCATTTGCAGATTGTAGAAGTTTGTCCGTCATGAAAATTCCTTCTTCTGTTACTTCAATCGGAGAAAGAGCATTTTTTAATTGTTATGGTTTGTCAGAATTTCAAGTTGATACAGATAACCAGAATTTTACGACGATTGATGGTGTCCTATTTAGCAAAGATTTAACTAAAATTATCGCTGTGCACGGAAGACTTACTGAGTATGAAATTCCTTATGGAGTTACATCTATTGCGGATTATCAATTTTATCGTTACCCCTCCACGTTGAAAACTGTTATAATTCCATCTTCTGTTACCAGAATTGGAAGCGACGCATTCTTTGGTTGTAACAGTCTGAAGAGTATTTATATTCCTTCTAGTGTAGTTAGTCTTGGGAAAACTGCGTTTTATGATTGTTGGAATGCCCATATCACCATTGACAATTCGTCAGATAATGTTGTAAATGAGGGTGGTGCTTTTTATGACAGTGGATATGTAGAATGGTTAAGATAATTGTAGTGAGTGTATTCAAATAGGTATTCTCTCTTTTTTGTATTTGTTTCGATGAATGAAAAATAATAAATAGAAAAAAGAAGGTGCATCAAAAATAGAATTTTGAGACACCTTCTTTTTTTATTTTTTACACTACGCAATTCAATTTACAGGATAAAGAGAGAGGATGCCTCGTTTTGAGACATCCTCTCTTTTAAAATATACGTCAGGTAATTTCTTACCATCAGTGGATTAATATTCCATCTTAGTCATACGAACGTAGCTTTGGTAACGTTTCTTAGCCATCTCTTCAGATGCATCAAACAACTCTTGAGCTTCGTTAGGATATTGTTTCATTACAGAAGCGTAACGAACTTCACCCTTCAAGAAGTCTTGGAATTTAGAGTAGTCAGGCTCTTTAGAGTCTAAGATAAACGGATTCTTGCCCTCTTCTTCCAAAGCAGGGTTGAATCTCCATAAGTGCCAGTAACCACATTCAACAGCCTTCGCCTCTTCAGCTTGAGCTTTACCCATACCTGCTTTCAAGCCATGGTTAATACATGGAGCGTAAGCGATAATCAAAGAAGGACCCGGATAAGCTTCAGCCTCGCGAATTGCTTTCAAGCATTGAGCTTGGTCAGCACCCATTGCGATTTGAGCCACGTAAACATATCCGTATGTAGTTGCAATCATACCAAGGTCTTTTTTGCGAACTCTCTTACCTGATGCGGCAAATTTAGCGATAGCACCAAGTGGAGTAGCCTTAGAAGATTGACCACCTGTATTAGAATAAACCTCAGTATCAAGAACCAAGATGTTAACATCTTTACCGGACGCAATCACGTGATCCAAACCACCATATCCGATGTCATAAGAAGCACCGTCACCACCGATAATCCATTGAGAACGTTTGATTAGGTAACCTTCCAATTCAACCAATTGTTTGCAGTGGTTGCATTTATCTTTACCGGCTTCGATAATAGGAATAATCTTTTCTGCCAATTCTTTTGTTTTATCGGCATTATCTTTATTCTCAATCCAAGCAGCGAACAACTCTTTAGCCTCAGCAGGAGTGCAGTCTGCAGCAATAGCCTCAGTCATTACGCGTTCGATACGTTCGCGCATCTTTTCGTTAGCCAATTGCATACCCAAACCAAACTCGCAGAAATCTTCGAACAAAGAGTTTGCCCAAGCTGGACCTTGACCTTTTTCGTTAGTTGTATAAGGAGTTGATGGGATTGAACCAGAGTAGATTGAAGAACAACCTGTTGCATTGGCAACGATTTCGCGGTCACCATACAATTGAGAAATCAATTTAACGTATGGAGTTTCACCACAACCGGAGCAAGCACCGGAGAACTCGAACAAAGGAGTAGCGAATTGAGAATTTTTAGGGTTAGAAGTGATGTCAACCAAATTTTGTTTGCTTGATACCTTCTTAACTGCATATTCCCAATTGTTAGCTTCCAACTTAGCTGTATCAGATTCCGGATCGAAAGGAACCATCTTGAGAGCCAATTTGTAATCACCTTCAGCTTTAGGATTACCAGGACAAACATCCACACAGTTACCGCAACCTAAGCAGTCCATTACACCCACTTGCATACGGAACTTCATACCCTTCATAGCTGCAGGAGCTTTCATTTCGATCATCTCTCCATTCATACCCTTAGCCTCTTCATCAGTCATAACGATAGGACGGATACAAGCGTGAGGACAAACAAAAGCACACTTGTTACATTGGATACAGTTGTCTGCATTCCAAACAGGAACAAATGCAGATACACCGCGTTTTTCGTAAGCAGCAGTTCCGGCATACCATGTACCATCTTCAATATCTTTAAATGCAGATACAGGAAGCAAGTCTCCATCTTGTGCGTTGATAGGACGAACTACCTTATTGATGAATTCTGGGTCGTTGTTAGCCGGAGCAGTGTCAGCAGCCAAGTTAGCCCAAGCAGCATCAATTGCCAATTCTTTGTATTCACCACCTCGGTCAACAGCAGAGTAGTTCTTGTTTACCACATCTTCACCTTTCTTGCCGTATGATTTAACGATGAATTTCTTCATTTGCTCGATGGCCAAATCAACAGGAATTACGCCTGTGATACGGAAGAATGCAGATTGAAGGATGGTGTTTGTACGATTTCCTAAACCAATCTCTTGAGCAATCTTGGTAGCGTTGATATAATAAACTTTGATATTGTTTTTAGCAAAGTAAGCTTTTACCTTGTTAGGTAAGTTTTTAGCCAACTCTTCACCTTCCCAAATAGTATTCAACAAGAAAGTACCATTCTTTTGAAGACCGCGAGTTACATCGTACATATTCAAGTAAGCTTGAACGTGACAAGCAACAAAGTTAGGAGTATTCACCAAGTAAGTAGAGCGAATTGGGTTATCACCAAAACGTAAGTGAGAACAAGTGAAACCTCCGGACTTTTTAGAGTCGTAAGAGAAGTAAGCTTGACAATGTTTGTTTGTGTTGTCACCGATGATTTTTACGGAGTTTTTGTTAGCACCCACAGTACCATCAGCACCCAAACCATAGAATTTTGCTTCAAACATACCTTCGCCACCAACAGCAACTTCTTCTTTTTGAGGAAGAGAAGTGAAAGTAACATCATCAACGATACCAATAGTAAAGTGATTTTTAGGAGTATTCAAAGACATGTTTTCGTAAACAGAAAGGATTTGAGCAGGGGTAGTATCCTTTGAACCCAAACCGTAACGACCACCAACGATAACCGGAGCATTTTTCTCTTCGAAATAAGCATCGCGAACATCCAAATACAAAGGTTCTCCTGTTGCTCCCGGTTCTTTAGTTCTGTCAAGAACAGTAACCACTTTTGCGCTCTTAGGAACAGCAGCTAACAAGTGTTTTGCAGAGAATGGACGATACAAGTGTACTGCCACCATACCCACTTTTTCACCTTTCGCTGCTAAGAAGTCGATTACTTCGCGGATACACTCAGTTACAGAACCCATTGCGATGATTACGCGGTCTGCATCTGGTGCACCATAATAATCGAACAAACCATATTTGCGACCGGTAATTTTAGAAATTTCGTTCATATACTCTTCTACGATCTCCGGAACAGCATCGTACATAGCGTTGCAAGACTCGCGGTGAGTGAAGAATGTATCTGGGTTTTCTGCCATACCTCGCATTACAGGTTTGTTTGGATTCAAAGCTCTGTTGCGGAATTCTGCCAACATTTTTTGGTCGATAAGTGGAGCCAAATCTTCGTTCTCCAACTTTTCGATTTTTTGAATCTCGTGAGAAGTACGGAATCCGTCAAAGAAGTTCAAGAAGGGAACTTGAGACTTGATTGTAGCCAAGTGAGCTACACCGGCCAAATCCATAACCTCTTGTACAGAACCCTCTGCCAACATTGCAAAACCGGTCTGACGGCATGCATAAACGTCTTGGTGATCTCCAAAAATACATAGAGCGTGAGATGCCAATGTACGTGCAGATACGTGGAATACTGCTGGCATTTTTTCAGCAGCAATCTTGTACATGTTCGGGATCATCAACAATAATCCTTGAGATGCAGTGTAAGTAGAAGTCAAGGCTCCTGCTTGAATTGCTCCGTGTACAGCTCCTGCAGCTCCTGCTTCAGATTGCATTTCTGTTACAGATACAGTTTCGCCGAAGATGTTTTTACGACCTTGGGCTGCCCATTCATCTACGTGTTCTGCCATTGTTGATGATGGCGTAATAGGGTAGATGCAAGCACATTCGCTGAACATATATGAAATATGTGCAGCTGCTTCATTTCCATCACAAGTGATGAATTTTTTTTCTTTAGCCATAATTTAATATAATTAAACAATAAAATTTTACTCTCTGTTGAGGTTTATATATTTGATTATTAGTTGTTTTTAATCTATTTTACCAAATTTGACCTCGTTTTTTTGTTTGAACTTTTATATTCAATCAGCAAAGTTAAAATTTTTTTGGTAATTTCCCAATCCTTTTTTTTAGAAGTTGTTTAAATTTTATTTCGAGCCTATTTGAGAGAGATTTTTAATTTATTCCTATTCTTCTTTTGTGGAAAATAGAGGACTATTATCAAGAAAGAATAATAAAAATAGGTTTGAGATGAGTTCTATAAAGTCCCCGTTTTAAGTAGAGTAATTATTGAGAAACCGGAACTTACTGAATGTTATATGCAAAGAAGTATATTTGATAGGTTAAAAAGTGGTATAAATATCAATGAAATTTGGTTATTGAATAAGAATGGTGATATTTCTCTTTTATATAAAAAAACGGACGGTTAGGAAAACTCCTAACCCCCGCTATCAACGAATCGGTAGTCATTAGCTACGGAATCGTTAATGCAAAAATACAATTATTTTTTGATATTGCAAGGATTTTTATTTATTTCCCAAACAACCCTTTTAGGACGATATAGGCAAGACCCAAGACGTTTGCGGTTGTTGTGGCAAGTAAGACGTTTAAAACGGACTGAGAAAGGTATAAAACAGTAGCACCAACAAGAATAAGTATAATAAGAACTATACCTAACCAAATAGAGGAAGTCTATACCATCTTTATCCAAAATTCTAACAGACAAATTTTCGGAACTATTTTTGATTATTCCATCCTTTTTATATATTTTTGTCTGAATATACTTTTTGAACACTTTTGAAGAGTAGGTTGAGGTAATTTAGAAGTTGTTTAAATTTTATTTCGAGCATATTTGAGAGAGATTTTTAAATCTATTTTTAGTCTTCTTTTGCAGAAAATAGTGGACTATTATCAAAAAAGGAGAATAAAAATAGGTTAAAAAGAATCTCAAAGATGCCGAAAATAAGAGAGTGAAACTCTAATTTTTTTTTTTTTTAATAAAATTTAAACAGCTTCTTACAATTGCCAAAATATTATTGTATTAAGTTTAAAAGCATAAAGTTTGCATAAATGAATAGAGAAGAATTATTTGAAAACATTAAACGAAAGAAGTCGTTTTTGTGCGTAGGATTGGATACGGATGTAAATAAAATTCCGGAGTTTTTATTTGATCAAGAGGGAGAGTTAGATCCTATTTTTGAGTTTAATAAGGCTATTATTGATGCGACAGCTGATTTGTGTGTTGCCTATAAGCCTAATATAGCATTTTACGAGAGTTTAGGAGTTCAGGGATGGGATGTTTTGGAGCGTACTGTGGAATACATAAGGAGTAATTATCCCGACCAATTTATAATAGCAGATGCAAAACGAGGAGATATTGGAAACACATCTGCAATGTATGCAAGAACATTTTTCGGAGCGATGGATTTTGATTCGGTGACAGTGGCTCCTTATATGGGTGAAGATTCTGTTTCTCCCTTTTTGACCTACGAAGGAAAGTGGGTTACTTTGTTGGCTTTAACCTCAAATAAAGGTGCATTTGATTTCCAATTTATGGAAGATAAAGAGAGTGGAGAGCGTTTGTTCGAGAAGGTGTTGAATACCTCTAAGAAATGGGGCGATGAAAACAATATGATGTATGTTGTTGGAGCAACAAAGGCAGAGATGTTATCTGACATCAGGAAGATTATCCCTAATCACTTTTTGTTGGTTCCCGGGATTGGGGCGCAGGGAGGAAGCTTGGAAGAGGTTGTGAAATATGGAATGAACGACCAATGCGGACTATTGGTTAATTCTTCAAGAGCCATATTATATGCATCTTCTGGTGAAGATTACGCTGCAGCAGCTCGTCAGGAAGCGTTGAAGGTGCAAAAACAAATGGAAGATTGTTTGAAAAATTTGTTGTAATAACGACTATATATAAATATGTATAATAAACGGAAGATCATCAACGATCCCGTACATGGATTTATTTCCATTCCGTGTGAGTTGCATTATGATATTATTCAACACCCCTATTTTCAACGGTTGAATAGAGTGAAGCAGTTGGGGTTGAGTTATATGGTGTATCCCGGTGCACAACACACTCGTTTTCAACACTCACTGGGAGCAATGCATCTGATGACTGAAGCTATTTCCCAGTTGCGTTCGAAGGGGAATGAAATCACAGAGGAGGAGTCGAAAGCTGTTTTAGCTGCAATTTTGATGCATGATTTGGGTCATGCTCCTTTTTCTCATGTATTGGAAGATACCTTGGTTACCGGAGTTACGCATGAAGAGATTTCTATGATGATGATGGAACGTATCAACAAAGACTTAAATGGTCAGTTGGATATGGCTCTTGAGATTTTTCAAAATAATTATAAAAAGAAATTTCTTCATCAGTTGGTATCGAGTCAGTTGGACATGGACCGATTGGATTATTTGATTCGAGATAGTTTTTTTACGGGAGTGGTAGAAGGTTCTGTGGGAGCAGCGCGTATTATCAAAATGTTGAATGTCCATGACGATCATTTGGTGGTAGAGGCAAAAGGTGTTTACTCGATAGAGAAGTTTTTGGTGGCGCGAAGAATGATGTATTGGCAAGTTTATTTGCATAAAACTTCAGTTTCGGCAGAGCAGTTATTGATAAAGATTTTGAATCGGGCAAAAGAGTTGATGATGGGCGGAATGGAGCTATTTGCGTCCCCTCAATTAAAATTGTTTTTGAGCAATAATATTTCGAAGGAGGATTTTAAGAACGATGAAAAAATTATGGAGAGTTACGCCCTTTTTGATGATTCAGATATAATGAGTGCGATGAAAGTGTGGAGTAACTGTTCGGATAAGGTTCTCTCTTTTCTTTGTCATAATATGCTTTGGAGACGGTTGTTTAAGGTGGAAGTAAGGCAAGAGAAAGTGCAAGAATCAGAGTTGGATGCTTATTTGAAAAGGTATAGTGAAAAGTTGGGAATAACGAAGGAAGAGGCTAAGTATTTATTAGCAGTTCATCCGGTTTCGGCCTACACATACAAATCTAAATCCGATTCTATAAAAGTGTTATATTCAGCTCAAGAACTGAAAGATATTACAGAAGCATCCGATTTGTTGGATATTTCGTTGATGAGTAAACATGAGCAAAAATACTATTTTTGTTATATGAAAGATTGTGACCTTGAATAGGTTGTTACTTTTTAGGATTAGTGCGAGTGGATTTTGAAGTAAGATAATTTAATAACTTCTTATAAATTAATAAGCATTGCTAATTTTTATATTATTCACTAAAATTTGAATTAAAAAAAGAAAATTTTTCTTGATAGATAATGTTAAATGTTCTAATTATTTATATTTGTCTATTGTGATTTAAAAATATTGAGTAGAATAAACTTTCTTTTTTTCATTTAATTTTCGTTCTATCTTATTTATTCTTAAATTTGCAAAAAAAATATATAGCTATATGGAATTTTCAGCGCAACAGATTGCTGACTTTTTAAAAGGAGAGGTCGTTGGAGACCCAACGATAAAGGTATCCGATTTTTCAAAGATTGAAGAGGGATGTGCAGGAACGCTAACTTTTCTTTCCAATCCTAAGTATACCGAATATATATACACTACGAAAGCAAGTGTTGTTTTGGTAAATGCAGATTTTGTGCCGGAGAAAGAGATTGGTGCGACATTAATTAAGGTTGCCAATTCTTATGAAGCTTTGGCGTCATTATTATCTTTGGTAGAGAGCATGAAGCCTAAAAAGCAGGGTGTATCTTCATTAGCATCTATTTCAGAAAGTGCAGCAATTGGAGAAAACGCATATATTGGGCCTTATGCAGTTATTGAGTCCGGGGCGAAAATTGGAAAAAATGTTCAGATATATCCTCATGTATATATCGGAGAGAATGTGACTATTGGAGATAATGTGATATTATATCCGAATGTGACTATCTATCATGGATGTAAAATCGGCGATCGTTGTATTCTTCATGCCGGTTGTGTGTTGGGGTCAGATGGATTTGGTTTTGCCCCATCTGCAGATGGACACTATGATAAGATTCCGCAGATTGGAATTGTGACTATCGAGTCAGATGTTGAAATCGGAGCCAACACAACGGTTGATCGTTCTACAATGGGAACAACACTGATTAAGCGAGGTGCAAAATTGGATAATTTGATTCAGATTGCACATAATGTGGAGGTAGGAGAGGATACAGTTATGGCAGCACTGACAGGTATTGCAGGATCTTCTAAGATAGGAAAAAGATGTATGTTTGGCGGACAGTCCGGTGTTGTTGGTCATGTGAATATGGCTGATGGAACAATATTGGCTGCACGTGCCGGCGTGACAAAGGACTTGACAGAGCCTAATGCTGCTTATTCTGGTTATCCGCAATTAAAATTGAATGATTTTCAGAAATCGTATGCTTGTTTTCGTCAACTCCCTGCTATGCGGAATCAGTTGAACGATTTGAAAAAGAAAATTGATGAGTTGAGTAGATTGTTAGAGAAGTAAAAATGATGACAAAACAGAAAACCATAAAGGAGTCATTTACTCTGAAAGGCAAAGGTTTGCATTCAGGTGTTGTAACCACTTTGACATTTCATCCTGCACCCAATAATTTTGGTCGCAGGATTAAACGTGTTGATTTGGAAGGTACTCCTGAAATTGAGGCTCTTGCAGAAAATGTAGTTGAGACTTCAAGAGGCACGGTTATTGCTAAAGGTGAAGCAAAGGTTAGTACTATAGAACATGCCATGGCAGCATTGTATGCCTTTGGTGTGGATAACTGTTTGATGGAGGTAGATGGACCGGAATTTCCGATTCTGGATGGTTCGGCGGCTTATTATGTAGAGGCATTGGAGCGAGTGGGAACGGAGGAGCAAAGTGCCGACCGCGAGTACTTTGTGGTGCACGAAAAAATTGAGTACAAAGATGAACAATCAGGTTCTTCCATTATCATTTTGCCGGATGAGGAGTTTAGTGCAAATGTTTTGGTTACCTATCCTTCGCCTATACTTTCCAATCAGTTTGCAACGATGAATGATTTATGTCAGTTTAAGGACGAAATTTCATCTTGCAGAACTTTTGTTTTTGTTCGAGAGATTGCAGCATTGTTAAAGATGAATTTGATAAAAGGTGGGGATTTAGACAATGCCATTGTAATCTATGATCAACAGATGAGCGAAGCCGACATCAATGAGTTGACAGACAAATTGAATATGCCTCGTATCGATGTTTCTGATTTGGGATATTTGCAAAAGATACCATTGAAATATGATAATGAGCCGGCAAGACATAAATTATTGGATTTGATAGGCGATTTGTCATTGATTGGCAAGCCGATAAAGGGACATGTAATAGCAACTTGTCCCGGTCATAAAGTAAATACTGATTTTGCAAAGAAAATCTATTCAGAGATAAAGAAACAGGGTTTTGTTATGCCTCACTATAATCCGGCAAAAGAGCCTTTGTTGGATTTGGTGGCGTTGAAAAAATTATTGCCGCACAGATGGCCGTTTTTGCTAATTGATAAGATTATAGAAATAAAAGAGCGCGGGGTTGTGGGCGTAAAGAATGTTTCCGGTAATGAAGAATTTTTTATCGGACATTTCCCTGACGAACCTGTTATGCCGGGAGTCTTGTTAGTCGAGGCGATGGCACAGACGGCGGGAATATTAGTTTTGACCAAATTAGAAGAGCCGGAGAAATATTCGACATATCTGTTAAAGATAGATAATGTGAAGTTTCGAAATAAAGTAGTTCCAGGTGATACTGTCATTTTTAAAGTAGATTTGATGACAGATATTCGCAGGGGAAGTGCATATATGAAAGGTTATGCCATAGTAGCCAATAAGATTGCTGTCGAGGCAGAATTTTTGGCTCAGGTGGTAAAAAATAAATAGTATTATGTTTAAAGAAATGTCATTTGTTCATCCTGAAGCAAAAATTGGAGCCAATGTAGAGATTGGTCCGTTTGTTTATATAGACAAGGATGTAGAAATTGGTGATGGAACAGTTGTAATGTCTCATGCAACTATTTTGTCTGGTGCAAGAATCGGGAAAAATGTAACGATTTTCCCCAATGCAGTTATCTCTGCAGTGCCACAAGATTTGAAGTTTAGAGGGGAGGTTACAACAGCAGTTGTTGGAGACAACACCACTGTCAGAGAGTGTGTAACCATTAACAGAGGTACAGCTTCCAAAGGAACAACCATTGTTGGATCTAATTGTTTGTTGATGGCTTATTCTCATATTGCACACGATTGTAAATTGGGTGATAACATCATTATTGGAAATGCCAGTCAGATTGCAGGTGAAGTTGTGATAGATGATTACGCAATTTTGTCAGGAAGTGTTTTGGTGCATCAGTTTTCTCATATTGGAGCCCATGTAATTGTGCAAGGAGGTTCTCGTGTTGGGAAGGACGTTCCTCCATACGTGACTGCCGGTCGCGACCCGTTGGCTTATGTTGGGTTAAATATCGTCGGACTAAGAAGAAGGGGCTATACCAAGGAGCAAATAAGTGATATTCAAAATATATATCGTTTATTGTATCAATCCGGATTAAATACCACTCAAGCTTTGATAAAAATTGAAGAGGAGATTCCAGAATCGGTAGAGAAAGAGGCTGTGGTATCATTCTTGAAATCTTCCGAGAGAGGATTGATACGTGGTTATTTTGAGTAAATACAGTCGGACTATCCCTAAATAAATCTATTTCAGAATGATTTAGAGAAAGTTGAACAATAGTAGATATAAAAGAAAACAAAATAATTAATTTATGTCTGGAATAATTAGGTTAAAAAAAGGGCTTGATATTCCTTTGCTGGGAAAGGCAAAAGAGTCAATTCAGAAAGTTGAGCGTTCTGAAACCTTCTCAGTTAGGCCGGATGATTTTGTCGGTATAAAACCGAAAGTCATTGTAAAGGATGGAGATCAAGTTAAGGTAGGAAGTGTCTTATTTTACAGTAAGATGAATCCTGAACTTAAGTTTGTTTCTCCTGTAAGTGGTGAAGTTGTCTCTGTGAACAGAGGAGCCAAGAGAAAAGTATTGGATATTCAAATTAAGTCTGATGGTAAGTTTGAGTCTGAATCTTTTGTCAAAGCTCGTCCATCCGAATTAACAAAAGAGCAAGTAAAAGAGGCATTATTGAATGCCGGATTGTTCAGTTTTATTCGTCAAAGACCATTTGATGTGATTGCCAATCCCAATGACGATCCGAAAGCGATTTTCATTTCAGGATTTGATTCCGCTCCGTTGGCACCTAACTACGATTTTATATTAGTAGGACGTGAAGAGGAGTTTCAATTAGGATTGGATGCTTTAGCTAAATTGACAAGCGGAAAAATTCATGTCAGCACCAATGCATCTTCAGCCTCTAAGATTTTTAAAATGAGTAAAGGGGTAGAGTTGCACGAGTTTAGCGGTCCGCATCCTGCTGGAAATGTAGGAGTTCAGATACACCATATCGATCCAATAAACAAAGGAGAGATTGCATGGTGTGTGAATGCACAAGATGTTGCAATGATTGGAGCTGCATTCAAGAGCGGGGTATTGGATTTTACTCGCACTATAGCATTAACAGGTTCTTCAATCAAAGATCCGGCTTACTACAAATTGGTGTATGGAGAATCAATCGAGAACATTGTTAAGAACAATGTAAAAGATGAGAATGTACGTTACATCAGCGGAAATCCATTAACAGGAACTCAAATATCGTCTAATGGAGCTTTGGGAGCATTTGAATCGCAAGTTACAGTGATTCCTGAAGGAGATAAGAATAATGAGTTTTTGGGTTGGATAATGCCTCGATTGAATAAATTCAGCATCAATCGTTCTTATTTCTCATGGTTGTTAGGCAAGAAAGAGTATGCTTTGGATACTAACATCAATGGAGGGGAGAGAGCATTCATTCTATCCGGAGAGTATGATAAGGTATTCCCGATGGATATTTTGCCGGAATTTTTGGTAAAAGCCATTATTGCGCAAAACATAGATGAGATGGAGCAATTAGGAATATACGAAGTTGCCCCTGAAGATTTTGCCTTGTGCGAGTTTGTATGTACATCTAAAATAGAGACCCAACGAATTGTCAGAGAGGGATTAGATTATATTCGTCAAGAGTTGGCTTAATTTGTGTAACTAATTAAATAATAATAAATTGAAAGCGTTAAGGAATTTTCTCGACAAAGTGAAACCATCTTTTGAAGAGGGTGGAAAGTTTCACGCTTTTCGTTCTGTATTTGATGGATTTGAAACATTTTTGTTTGTTCCAAATACAACAGCGAAAAGAGGAAGCCACATACACGATTGCAATGATTCCAAGAGAGCCATGTCAATGGTGGTTATAGCATTGTTGCCGGCACTCCTATTTGGTATCTATAATGTAGGTTTCCAACACTATTTGGTAAATGGAGAAGAGGCATCATTTTGGGCTTGTTTTGCATTTGGTTTGATGGTAGTTTTACCTAAAATTGTGGTATCTTATTTAGTAGGTTTAGGAATTGAGTTTATTGTAGCTCAATTTAAAGGCGAAGAGATTCACGAAGGATTTTTGGTATCTGGATTATTAATACCGATGATTGTGCCGGTTGAGTGTCCGTTATGGATTTTGGCGGTTGCAACAGCATTTGCTGTAATATTTGCAAAGGAGGTATTTGGTGGAACCGGATATAATATTTTCAATGTAGCATTAGTGACAAGAGCATTTTTGTTTTTTGCCTATCCGACCAAGATGTCAGGAGAGTCTGTATGGGTAACAACTGAGCCTGTATGTGGCGTAGGTTCCTCCAATTCATTGGTAGATGGATTCACCGGAGCAACTGCATTAGGTCAGGCAAAAGGTGCTGAAGGAACTTTAGAGGCAATCACAAATGCCGTAGGAGAACCAATTTCTACGATGGATATGATTATTGGTTTGATTCCGGGATCAATTGGTGAAACCAGTGTAATAGCTATTGCATTGGGAGCTATCTTCTTGTTATGGACAGGGGTTGCAAGTTGGAAGACCATTTTGTCAATTTTTGTCGGAGGAGGAGTAACAGCCTATTTGTTTAACATGTGGGGAGCAAATCCTATTATGCAATTGCCTTGGTATGAACATCTATTGTTAGGAGGATTTTGCTTTGGAGCCGTATTTATGGCAACAGACCCTGTAACCTCTCCAAGAACAGATGGAGGAAAGTGTATCTATGGATTTTTAGTAGGATTCTTTGCTGTTGTCATTCGTTGTTTAGGATCTTATCCTGAGGGAATGATGTTGGCTATTTTGTTGATGAATCTATTCACTCCATTGATAAACTATTGCTACAAACAGAGCAATATCAATAGAAGATTAAAAAGAGTAGCAAATAAGTAATCACTATAAATATCAGAAGGTTATGAATACAAATAGTAATAGTTATACTATCATATATGCTTCGGTAATGGTGATTATCGTAGCATTTCTATTGGCGTTTGTCTCGTCATCTTTGAAGGAGCGTCAAGATAAGAATGTAGAGTTGGACAAGATGAAACAAATCCTTACATCGTTGAATATTACGGATGTAGAGGATGCTGAAAAAACGTATAATCAATATATAAAGTCAGATTTAATTATTGATTTAAACGGAAATACCATTTCAGAAAAAGGCGGATTTGATTTAGAAGCAGGAGATGACCGTTTAGCCGTTTTTGTTTGTGACGTAAATGGTGCAACCAAATATATCTTGCCTTTGTATGGAAAAGGTATGTGGGATGCGATTGGCGGTTATTTATGTTTGAATGATGACAAACAAACCATCTATGGTGCATTCTTTTCTCATAAAGGAGAAACTCCGGGATTGGGAGCAGAAATTGCAACAACTAATTTTCAAGGTCGTTTCCCAGGCAAGAGAGCCATGAGCAACGGAGAAGTAAAGTTGAAAGTTGTAAAGAATGGTAAAGTGCAAGACGCAAGTTGCGAAGTAGATGGAATTTCCGGAGGAACAGTAACATCCGGATGTGTGAGTAACATGCTTCAAGATTATTTGACGAAGTATAAGAGTTTTCTAACTAAATAAGAGAGTTACGATGGAACTATTTTCAAAAAAGAATAAAGAGATATTTTTATCTCCATTAGGTTTGAATAACCCTGTATCTGTACAGGTATTAGGTATTTGTTCTGCGTTAGCTGTAACTTCCAAGTTAGAGCCTGCGTTGGTTATGGGATTGTCTGTGGTTATCATTACTGCCTTTTCAAATGTTATTATTTCTTTGTTGCGAAAAACGATTCCCAATCGAATTCGTATCATTGTTCAGTTGGTTGTAGTTGCAACATTGGTAACAATTGTAAGTCAGGTATTGAAAGCTTTTGTTTATGATGTCAGTGTTCAGTTGTCAGTATATGTAGGTTTGATTATAACCAACTGTATATTGATGGGACGATTGGAAGCATTTGCTTTACAAAACGGACCATGGGAATCTTTATTGGATGGAATAGGAAGCGGATTAGGGTATGCTTTGATTTTGGTTATTGTTGCATTTTTCCGTGAGTTTTTAGGTTCAGGGTCTTTGTTAGGTTTTCAAGTTATACCACAATGTTTATATGATGCAGGATATATCAACAATGGTTTGATGGTTTTACCTCCAATGGCATTGATTATCATGGCATGTATCATTTGGTATCAACGTGCAAAGAATCCTGAGTTACAAGAAAAGAGTAATTAATCCCTAAATTAGTTAGAAATGGAATATTTAAGTTTATTTGTCAAGTCCATTTTTGTGGACAATATGATTTTCGCCTACTTTTTAGGGATGTGTTCCTATTTGGCAGTGTCGAAAAATGTTAAGACAGCTCTTGGTTTAGGTGTAGCCGTAACGTTTGTATTATTGGTGACTGTACCTGTCAACTACCTTTTGGAAAATTATGTATTGAAAGCCAATGCTTTGGTAGAAGGAGTTGATTTAAGTTTCTTGAGTTTTATTTTGTTTATTGCTGTCATTGCAGCAATTGTACAATTGGTTGAGATGATTGTAGAGCGTTTTAGTCCCTCATTGTATGCTGCATTGGGTATTTTCTTGCCATTGATTGCGGTTAACTGTGCAATTATGGGAGCATCCTTGTTTATGCAACAAAGAAACTTTGAAAATGTTGGAGAGTCTGTTGTATATGCGTTGGGTTCAGGTATTGGTTGGCTATTAGCAATTGTTGCTTTAGCGGCTATACGTGAACAATTGGCCTATTCTAATGTTCCTGCTCCATTGAAAGGTTTGGGTATCACTTTCATCACTGTAGGATTAATGGCTATGGCATTTATGTGTTTTTCAGGTTTAACAATCTAAGAAAAGGAGTACGACTATGGATATAAAATTGATTTTAGTTAGTATTGCTGTTTTCCTTGGAATTACTTTGGTTTTGGTTATATTGTTGTTGGTAGCAAAACAATATTTATTACCTTCAGGAGATGTAAAATTGACCATCAACGGGGAAAATGAGATTGAGGTTGAGTCGGGTGCTTCTTTATTGAATACCTTGGCTTCAAATGGTGTGTACTTGCCATCTGCTTGTGGTGGTAAAGGTTCTTGTGGACAATGTAAATGTCAGATTACTGAAGGTGGAGGAGAAATTCTCGATTCTGAAAAGGGACATTTTACTCGTAAAGAACAGATGGATCACTGGCGTTTGGGTTGTCAAGCGAAGGTGAAGGGTGATATGTCTATTAAAGTTCCTGAATCTGTTATGGGCGTTAAAGAGTGGGAGTGTGAGGTTATTTCTAATAAGAATGTTGCAACCTTTATCAAGGAGTTTATTGTGGCATTGCCTCCGGGAGAACACATGGACTTCGTTCCGGGTTCATACGCTCAGATTAAGATTCCTACTTTTGATATGGATTATGATAAGGACATTGATAAGAGTCTTATTGGTGATGAATATTTGCCGGCTTGGGAGAAATTTGGATTGTTTGGTTTGAAATGTAAAAATACAGAAGAGACCATTCGTGCCTACTCTATGGCCAACTATCCTGCCGAGGGTGACCGTATCATGTTGACTGTACGTATTGCAACTCCTCCGTTTAAACCAAAACCACAAGTTGGTTTCCAAGAGGTTAGTCCGGGTATTGCTTCTTCTTACATCTTTACTTTGAAACCGGGTGATAAGGTGGTAATGAGCGGACCTTACGGAGATTTCCATCCAATCTTTGATTCTAAGAAAGAGATGATTTGGGTTGGTGGTGGAGCCGGAATGGCACCTCTTCGTGCACAAATTATGCACATGACCAAAACGTTGGAAACTCGTGATCGCGAATTGCACTATTTCTATGGAGCTCGTGCCTTGAATGAGGTGTTCTATTTGGAAGACTTCTTAGGTTTGGAGAAAGAATTCTCTAACTTCCATTTCCATTTGGCTTTGGATGCTCCGGATCCGGCTGCCGATGCTGCAGGTGTGAAATATACAGCAGGTTTTGTTCATCAAGTGATGTTGAATACCTACTTGAAAGATCATGATGCTCCGGAAGATATTGAGTACTACATGTGTGGTCCTGGTCCAATGTCTAAAGCTGTTGTTGGTATGTTGGAAGATTTGGGTGTTGAATCTTCATCTATCATGTACGATAACTTTGGTGGATAATTATTTTCACCTTTAGGATATTTTCAAAAGCGACTTGTTTTCATTTATGAAGCAAGTCGCTTTTTTATTTGGTAACTGTGTCCTGAGACTGCGTCCCAGGCTACCATCGCTGCTGTCCTGAGACATTGTCCCAGGCTACCATCGCTGCGCTCAGTACTGCCTTTCAGGCAGGTAGAAATGTCGGGTAGTGGTATCCTTGAAACCTGAAACCAGCTACCTTATTTTTGCTGAGACAATTTGTTTTTTTTTGTGTTCTGTGCGCATTATATAAGAAAATTAACTAACTTTGTATTTCGTTAATTTAAGGTGATTTTACAATGCGAAAAATTATATGCGTAATTTAAAAATTTGCCTTAAGGTATTGAATTAAAGTAAGATAAAATAATAATCTCCGGACTGAATTTTCTTCTGTCCGTTTAATTTTAGTTTTATGGCGTCACAAGAAGATGTTTTTAAGAAGATGGTTGCTCACTGTAAAGAGTATGGTTTTGTATTCCCTTCCAGTGAGATTTATGATGGATTAGGTGCTGTTTATGACTATGGTCAGAATGGTGTAGAATTGAAGAATAATATTAAAAAATATTGGTGGGATAGTATGACATTGTTGCATACCAATATTGTGGGTATTGATGCAGCTATCTTTATGCACCCTACTACATGGAAGGCTTCCGGTCACGTGGATGCATTTAACGACCCTTTGATTGATAACAAAGATTCTAAAAAACGTTATCGTGCCGATGTGCTTATTGAGGAGCAAATGGCAAAATTTGAAGAGAAAATTGAGAAAGAGGTGGAGAAGGCAGCCAAGAAATTTGGTGATTCTTTTGATGCGGAACTCTTCAAGCAAACGAACGGACGAGTTTTGGAGTACAAACAAAAATATGATGAATTGCATACACGTTTTGCTAAAGCATTAAATGATAATGATTTGGCGGAATTGAAACAAATCATTGAAGATTATGAGATTGTATGTCCGATCAGTGGAACAAAAAACTGGACAGATGTTCGTCAGTTCAACTTGATGTTCTCTACAGAGATGGGTTCAACGGCAGATGGAGCCATGAAGATTTATCTTCGTCCGGAAACGGCTCAAGGTATTTTTGTCAACTATTTGAATGTTCAGAAAACCGGTCGTATGAAGATTCCGTTTGGTATTGCACAAATCGGTAAGGCTTTCCGTAACGAGATTGTGGCTCGTCAGTTTGTCTTCCGTATGCGCGAGTTCGAGCAGATGGAGATGCAGTTCTTTGTTCGTCCGGGCGAGGAGTTGAAGTGGTTTGAGCATTGGAAGGCTTTCCGTTTGAAGTGGCATAAAGCTCTTGGATTGGGAGATCACAAATATCGTTATCACGACCATGATAAGTTGGCACACTATGCTAACGCAGCAACAGATATCGAGTTTGAGATGCCGTTTGGTTTCAAAGAGGTGGAGGGTATTCACTCTCGTACAGATTTCGACTTGAGCAGTCATGAAAAATATTCAGGAAAGAACATCAAATATTTTGATCCGGAACTTAATGAGTCATATACTCCGTACGTTATCGAAACATCAATTGGTGTTGACCGTATGTTCTTGAGTATCATGTGTGCATCGTACAACGAAGAGAAGTTGGATAATGGTGAAACACGTATTGTTTTGAATTTACCTCCTGTATTGGCTCCGGTAAAAGTAGCTGTTCTTCCATTGTTGAAGAAAGATGGTTTGCCGGAGAAGGCAATGGAGATCATGAATGATTTGAAGTTCGACTATAAGTGTGCGTACGAAGAGAAAGATACAATCGGAAAACGTTATCGTCGTCAGGATGCTATTGGAACACCTTTCTGTGTGACGGTAGATCATCAAACATTGACAGACAGAACAGTTACTTTGCGTCACAGAGACTCTATGCAACAAGATCGCGTTAAGATTGAGGATTTGCATGGAATCATTGGTGAAGCGGTGAATATGAGAAATTTGTTTAAGAAGATTGTTGATTAATAGACTATATGAGAAAGGAGGAGAAGTTTTTTTCTCCTTTCTTCTTTTTTTATAATGTGGATTTATGGTAAGTTCTATAGATATACCATTTTTAATCTAAAAAGTAGGCGTATAGGTCATTTTGCAGGCTGTAAACAAGTATGTATTGTTCAATAGGTCAAATTGCAGGCTGAAATTGTAG
>SUWZ01000080.1 GCA_015061185.1 Bacteroidales bacterium | reverse complement strand
ACGGTATATCCTTTGGTAGATGTAGGCAACTTGGCTGTTTTATCTCCTTCACAGAAAGGGGGAATATCTTCCAACACTTCTGACGGGATGGTATCTACTGTTACTGTAAACGAAGCAGAATCACTTACACAACCGGTAGTTGCATCTGCTATATTCAAATAGAAAGTCTCAGTAGTTCCTGCCCCTACAGATGAGAAGTTAGGATCTGTTGTAATAACAGAACTATCAGCATCCAACCAATTGATGGTATAGCCTTGCACTTGCGACTGAACGTCCGCTACTGTAGGAGCAGTAGTACCATAACAGAAAGAATCTATTTTGATTTCCGGTTTGTCAGGTTTTGGATTAGCTTTTACAATAATAGTTGCAAATTTATCGCAGTTATCAGTTCCTTCCTGATCTTCAAACACGTCATGAACCAACACTTTGTATGTTACACCTGCGGTTGTAACATCTGAATAGTTGACAGTAAGCGCAGGAGCAGCCGTAGCAGGAGCTGCAGCTGAACTGACAACTGTAGAACCATTCAACCATGTTATTTTGTAATCGGTATATGGCGCACCATCTTTTTCACCCGCAATAGAACCTACGGTTTCCAAAGTAGTGCTTTCTCCCTCACACAAATAAACAGTATTTTCGGCAGCTACATACTTACCTCCTGTTGAAGCTATCACAGGATCCTTAGGATCTGTACATACAGGACAATCTACCAAAGCTCCAATAGGAGCAGATACAGCATACGGAGCACATGCATCATCAGGGTTGTAGTAACCTGCATAGGCCTGCAAGGTAGCTTCATCTCCTAATACAACTCGGAAATAAATGGAATCTCCGGTTGCAAAATTAGAAAATACTTGCGACAAATCTTTTATATAGGAATCTGCTTGAATGGATCCAATAGTCTCCCATTCTTGCTTCGCACTTGCATCCTTATTGAATTGGAATACATATCGCTGCTTACCATTGTAATATCCATCAATCATATCTGTTACATCCACATAAACTCCCAAATCGTCTCCCTTGCATGATTTTCCTTCTTTTGATAATGTTGTTAAATCAAAATAGGCATCCACAGATGGTTCTGAACATGCATAGATTAGAATATCATCCAATAACAAGTCATTACCTTGGCTATTATGATCCTCACCTCCAACCAAGGAAAAAATCTTAAATTCCACTCCTGCTCCACCATCAGGTGAAGGTGTTAATTCTATATCAACTTGGACTTCATCCCAGCCTAATCTCGCAGTTTCTTCAGCTTTACGCGTTACCACATTAGATGATCGAACATTACTTTGATCATTTATATCTTTCGCTTCTATCTGAATTGATACAGCATTAGGATTAGGACCAGAAAAAGTATTTACATACGCTTTAATTGTTAAAAGCTTATCACACAATCCGGTAATTCGTCGAGAATAGATAACATCACCTGGATTATTACCACAATTCAAGAACAACATAGCACCATAATCAGACCCCTCATATGTATGATCCGGAACAAATACAAAACCATTATCTTTTGGATTTTTCGCATTGAAACATTTAGCTTCCCATCCCCATTGTGTTCCAGGACTTCCTGGCAAATTATCCCAAATACATGTTACATTTGCAGAGACATTGTACCAGCCTTCAGTGTAACCATTTAAACCTAGTGCAGCTCCCTTTCCATCTGCATAACCACTACCTGTTCCACCCACAAAATTTGCATTCGACGGAGCTTCTCCCGTAGGTAATGCGTATGACCATCCATTAGAGTATGCTGCTGTTGTTGGAACCGTCTTTGTTACTTTTTGGGGTTCATTTATATCGGTATAATCCCATACCCAATAAGAACCCGCTTTTGTAAATGTTCCGAAATCATCTTGCCATATCAACTTTCTTGGCTTTGGCTTTCCACCCTGAGTCTCAGCCGGACAACAAATAATATCATTAACAACAATTTTTTCAGACGTTACAGTTTGTCCTCCGGGAGTTGTCATAACGTAATAATAGGTATGAGATATCGTAGTGTCACCCGATTCATGCTTATACTGTAAATCGGTCGCACCTGCAATTGGAGAACCACCCTTATACCACTGATAAGTAGCTCCATTATAAACAGACTCTACATACAAAGGTGCATTCTCCCCTCCTGCACAGACCTCACTCACACCGGAAATTTTAGGGGTAACCTGCCCAAAAATACATATATAGTCGATAAAGTAAGCAGAACAAACATCAAGTTGATTAGGTGCAAATTCTACTTCAACAACTCCTGCACTATTAGATTTCGCTTTAACTACAACATCTTGACAACCTCCTACCGTACCAATATTACAATCGTTGTCTCCATGAACATTATCATTCCTATAGTTATAGTTAACCTGCACTTTACCTTGCAAAGGTTTATACTGACAAATCCCACCATTGTTCACCTGAGCTCCCACCATCTTACCATCAGTATCAATCAAACGGCAAAATTTCACATGCACTTCGACAGAAGTATTCGGTGTAAATCCCTCCGCTTTATACATAAACAAAGAACTCGTACCAGAAGGTGCTGAGAAAACCATATACCAGTTATCTACACCCATATCCATATAAGCAGCAGAATCCAATTTAATTGGATTATTAGTAACTGCATAGTGAGGAGTATCATGGAAATCAGATGCTCCTGTCAAATAATCCCATGCAACTCCATCCGCATTAGGATCTTGATCTATACGCAATACATTTGTTGAAAACGAACCATTTAACAACCCCTCTTGTTGAGTTTCATCAAACCCTACATACGTATTTGTTTCATAGCCCGGAGCTGTAAAATCAGTTCCTGCTACCAATACCATTCCTGCAGGAGGATCTGGTAATTGAGCATAAGAGTTTAACACTCCAACTGAAACAAAGGAAAATACGTAAAGAAATTTCTTTAATAAATCTTTGTGTTTCATATTCTTAATTCTAAAACCTATTATATATATATTTATTTCTCTCTAAAACGAGACAAACTCCTCCATAAAAATGAAGAAGTCCACCTCTAAAATTTATATATTCTGATTCCTTATCATTATCTACAGAAATGTTTTGTCACGCACCATGTGTAACCCAACATAATCTCGTGCGAACCATAATTCTGGCGCGCGAAATTGGTCAAGCCCAAAATGTAGGAGTATCCAACATGGAAACCTTTGTAACGAATACCTCCCATCGGATGCAATGACAATGGCTTTGTATTATTCTCATCCAATGTTTGGCGATAGGATGCTTGCAACCAATAAGAGAAATCCTTATTGTGTGGCAAGGTCTGCATAAACTTCAAGTTGATATCCAACTGACGCTCTGAGTTGGTATTAAACTTAAACATGGCAGAAGGCTCGATAATCATCTCGTTCACCAAGTTAATATCATAACCCAAGAACCCAAATCCTGTTAATGGTCTCACCGGTTCATCCAACCCCAACTCTGTCAACTCTGTCGGAATCAAATTGGCCATAGAGAAACCGGCAAAGAAGTTATCAAACAAGAAATAGACTCCGGCATTGGCATTGAAGTAAAAACCTTTGTTTTCACCACCATTACCCAACACATTGTCGGTCTGACCGTAATTATCTCCCAAATAAGTATCATAATTGTAGTGGTTCACAACGGCAGAGAGACCGAAAGACAACTGACGTTCGATGGAACGTTGCTTCATCATATAACGATTATTCTCTGTCAGCGGAATATGGTAAGCAAAAGTCACCTCACCACCTTGGCGGTAAGAGAAACCATTCTTATCATTATACAAGTAAGCACCAATACCCAAATTTTGCAAAATACGAGTACGGAAACTCAACGTCTGAGTCATTGGAGCATCTTCAACCCCCACCCATTGAAACTTTCCTGTCAACATCAAGTGCGTACAACGTTCAGCACCCGCCACAGCAGGATTGACCAAATAGTAATTAAAGTGATATTGATCACAAACTATTTCATCTTGAGCATTCGCCTGCATCATCAACGCCAACGAAGCCACCAAAGCCAAAAGACGACATCTAATATTATTCATCATACAAACGTTTTTCATCGAATTAGTTAATAGCATACATAGTCTGACAAAGATATGTATAAATATTAAAAAAACAAAAAAAGCGAGATTTAATTGTAATTTTTTTTTCAACAAAAAGAAAATCAGCTAAAACAAAGGGCAAATCAATTTACAGAATCTGTCTAAATGCAATTAATATTGCATTTCCCTCATAAAATCTTCAACTATGTATAAGTAGCTGAACAAATAGAGTCCTGTAGATTTATCATGTAATCTGTTACATCAATAAAATACGATTAAATCCCGCATTGCACCCTTCCTCACTCAGCAAATCACTCAAAATAGATTCAAAAATCCCTCAAAAAAAAAAAAAAAAATTGAAAGTCACCTTAAAATACTATTATATAAGTTTTCAAATATTCAGAAGCTGTTTAAATTTTTTTGAAAAAAAAAACTTTAGAGTTTCACTTTTTTTTTTT
>SUWZ01000079.1 GCA_015061185.1 Bacteroidales bacterium | reverse complement strand
TTGCAGGGGAATGTGTTGGCTGTTTATGAGCATAAACATGCAGAGGGCGAGAGTGGGACATTTACGTTGGCGGAGCAACATCTTTATGGTGCAAGTCGTATTGGTATGACGAAGCCAAATTTGGCACTGAACACCACTACGCCGGAAGCCGCATCACCAACCATCCACTACGAGCTCACCAACCACCTTGGCAACGTGATGGCAGTTATCACAGACGAACCTGCCGCCACAGAGACCCCTGCGGTGGAGAGCCTCGCAGACTACTATCCCTTTGGGATGACCATGCCGGGTAGGAGCTACAACGCAAGTTATTATCGGTATGGATTTAATGGTTTTGAGGTAAATTATGATTTTTATCAAGGATTTTGGGATTTTAATGGTTATGGCTATGATAGTAGAATTGCTAGAAGATTCAGTATGGATCCAATTCCTAATGATGCGTTATCTCAATATGTTGTTTTTCTAAATAATCCGATATCTCTGATTGATGACAACGGGGAAAGTCCTATTTCGTTATTTGTTAAACAAACAATTAAGGTTGGTTTAAAGAAGACTGCAGAGACAACAATTAATAATGTCGTTAAAAAACGGCTAAGAGCATATTTGTCAGAGAAGTGGGCTAAACAATTGGCGAGTGATGCTCTTAATGCTATTGATATGGTTATGTCTCAATCATGGTGGGAATATGCAATAGAATTAATTCCATATGCAGGAGATGCTTATAGTGTTGGCAAGTTAGGGAAACAGGGTTATTTAGTGTATCGTATAACGCAGAAATACGAATCTGTTATAGAACTTGCGTCAACAGCTGTTTCAAAAGCATGGAAAAAGTTGAATTTTGATGAGAAACTTGTATGTAAATTTGGAGATAGTACAAATAAAGAAATTAGTAAATTTATTGATAAGTTAAATAGGCAAGGAGACCATCTTAATGGGATGTCAGATTTGCCTGGATATGTAAAAGAAGCGTTTGGATTAAAAACAGGAATAAAGCCAGATGGTAAACCTTATAGTCATACTCAAGAAGTGATTGATGCAATTCGTGGAATGGAAAAAACAATAAAGAATTTCGAAAAAAAGTTATATGCAAATGATAGTTCATTTAAAACTGATGAAGAAAAACGTGTAGCAAAAGGTATTTTAAATGCTGCTAAAGATCAGTATAATACGATTTCTAGTTTTCTTGAACAAACAAATAAAACAGCAAATAATTTTGTAGATGTAAAAAATTTTTAATAGAAAATTGTTGTTTATGATAAAAATAAGTGTTTTATGGTAAAAAAATATCAAAAAATAGTATGTGGACAGATAAGTGGACATGATTACGTGGACTTAGGTCTTCCAAGTGGTAATTTATGGGCAACTTGCAATCTTGGTGCATATCAACCTCATGAACATGGAGATTACTTTGCATGGGGGGAAACTTCTCCTAAAAAGTCGTATGTTAACTCAAATTACAAGTTTGGAGAAGAGGGTTCATATTCAAAATATTGTGTGTATCCAAAATTTGGAATATTAGATTATAAAATCGTATTAGAAGAAAAGGATGATACGGCGAGATCCATTTGGGGAGACTCTTGGTTTATGCCAACCCAAGAAGATATGATTGAATTATTGAATTATTGTGAATGGTGGTTTGTTGAAAATTATAATGAAACTGGGGTTGCAGGCTTTGTCGGTATGTCTAAAGAAAACCTAAGTACAATCTTTTTTCCCTTTTCTGGAATTTGCAAAGAAGACAAAGTTCTTGATTATGAATATGGTTTTTATTGGTCATCATCATTATCCACAACATTTGATGAGCCTTCTGCGTATGGTTTCTATTTTTATGGTTGGAGACCATGTGTGGAAACTTGTAGTTATAAAGCACGTTGTTATGGTTGTTCGATTCGAGCCGTTTCAAATTTCCATCCTAAATCACAAGGTAAGATTTTGGTTGAAGTTAATGACCGAATAACAATGAGGCAAGTGTATGGAGCGTGGAAGGGGGAGATCCCAACATGGACAAATGTTGGAATGAGGTGTTATGATTTATATCATGTTCAAGTGAAAGATTATTCTTTATCAGACATCGCTTTTTTAATTCGTCAATCTTTAATGCAAGAATTTGTAATACCAGTGGCGATAGATATTTTAAAAGTAAAACCATTTATAGAGGTTGAATTTTATGCGGGGGATTTGTTAAGTGCTGTTCTGAAATCAATCGAGACATTAGGGTCGTATTGGGCATCGCACGATATTGAAAGAAGAGAGGTAGAGAATATATTTGAATTATGCAAAGATAACATGGAGTTATACGGTATAACAGGAAAAGAAAGAAAGGATTTGGAGGAAAGTTTTGAGATTTTTTCTAAGGGTGTGCGAGAGTAATAAGAATATGTAAAAATGTGTATTCTTGTCGATTATATACGGAATAATACACTCAATAAATCCAATCTAGTTAGATCTACAATCCGACCGCACCGATTATAAATATTTTACAATTTTCTCTTTCGTCAAAAATTCAAGTTTTTTTATTAATGAAGCAGAATGCGGCAAAAGTTCCAACGAATTGACGACATCGCTTCCCCAACACCCTTGCAAATCTCAATAAAAATCCTCACATTTGCATCATGAAAAACTAGAAAAAGGGATAACCAAAGTTCCTATCAATTTATGTCAAAAAAATTACTCTATACACTGAACACCACTACGCCGGATGCCGCATCACCAACCATCCACTACGAGCTCACCAACCACCTTGGCAACGTGATGGCAGTTATCACAGACGAACCTGCCGCCACAGAGACCCCTGCGGTGGAGAGTCTCACGGACTATTATCCCTTTGGAATGACCATGCCGGGCAGGAGCTACAATGCCCACACCTCTCGCCACGGCTTCACCGGACACGAGAAAGAAAGCGACCTTGCCGAAGGTATCTACACCACCCAATACCGCCTCTACGACGCCCGAGAGGGAAGATGGCTGAGTGTGGATCCGTTGTTTGAGAAATATGTGAGCATGAGTCCGTATCAGTATTGTCATAATAATCCTATAAACAGAGTTGATATTGACGGAAGATTTGATACAGAAGATGAAGCAACTCAATTTATATGGGATAATGAAATTAATGGAAGAGTTACTCAACGCTCAGATGGAACTTATGAAATTTATGACGAATTATCCAGAGAGACCTATTACCATGATAGTCAAGGAACTTTAAATACTAATTTGCAGGAATTTACTGTTGAAGCGAAAAGAGGAAAATCAAAAGCGGCAGAACCTACATTTTTTGATAAAGTGGCTAATGGCTACGTAAATATGATGGAGCGAGGGGATAATTGGGCAAATGGGTTTGGAGCAGCAATAGGTAATTATTTGTTTTATTCAGATGCGTATTCTTTGTATCTTGGGGGAACTGCTGCCATGGGACCCGGAGTGAGTGCTTCCATTGAGGTTGGATATATGAAAGGTGAAGGTAATGGTTGGTTTGGCGCTTTATCTGTCGGATTCGGTGCTGGAGTGGATTTTTCTGCAGGTGGAGGGTTAAAATTTTCAAATTACTCTGGTGTGCAAACAATGACTATTGATTCATACAAAGGAGAAGGAACATCATATGCAGGAGGGGTGTTTTTGTTGGATTTTGGTTATTCTATTTCTAAAGATAATAATTGGAATAGTGTTAATGTCGGTGCATCTGGTTCACCACTACAAGGTTCTGGAACAATAACACATACTCAAACTTATATACCTTAATAATGTGTTTAATAAATAGTTTATGATTGATTTTAAGAGTTTTATTTATCCAATTAGTTGGGAAAATACAATTTGCGCAAATGAGTTTTACAATTTTAAAACCAATGGTAAATATATCATTAATAATACAAAATATGATGTAAAAATTAAAGGAGATAAACTTGTCTTAAAAAGAAGAAGGTTCTCTATGAATTGTCAAGAACCGACTTTATGTATTAATATCGAAGAGATGAATGTCGGTTTACAAGTGACTATTATATTTATGTCACCATTATTTTTAAGAATAATACTTATAAGTATGTATACAGGTTGCATTTTAGCGATAATATTCAGTATACTATCCAAAGTGTTTATTGGTGTGGGAATTGCCTTTGCTTTGATATGTTATAGTGCAGTTCTCACTAATTTTATAAATTACAAAAATACATCAGAAATTTTATCGGATTTAAAAACATTATGTAAATAAAGATTACACTTCTGCTTGTTATCAACACATGTTTGCTGGTAAGCAGAAGCACTGAAATGAGTGGTAAAACAACAAAACTGAAGCCTAAATACAGGCAAAAATATATGTGCAAAAATGAGTGAACATCAGCCGTTTGCATCGCCCTCGGCAATGTCGCACACAACATAAACTCGCCCCAGCGGGGCAAAAGTATTTGACAAAATTTAATAATGTCTGATGTCATTTCATTCATAGAATTTCACTACGTAGAAGAATGTTCAAAGTGGAGTTATTCTCGCTTGCAAATCTCGATAAATTTCCCCACATTTGCATCGTGAAAAACAAAAGGGATAACCTATAGTACCAATTGATTTA
>SUWZ01000078.1 GCA_015061185.1 Bacteroidales bacterium | reverse complement strand
AAACTTAATTTTGAGGCTCCTGTTAAATGCTTTTTCAATTCTTTACTTTAATTTTGCATTTGCTATTGGACTCTACAGATTAATTTAAGACCAAGAGAAAAATTGAATTTTTCCGCTCCCAAAGAAGAGTTCTTTAAACATTTTTTATAATTTCGCACTTACTAGTTGACTCTACACCATAAATTTTAATTAAAGACTAAATTCTTTTAAAAAATATTTGTTAACATCAGTTACTTTTTTAACTTTGCAAGTTGAGGTATAGTTTGGTGGCTTATATTGGAAACTATTATTGACGCAACGATTAAGTTTTGAAGAATGATGCCTAAAAGATTGATTGTTTTAAGGCTGATTTTAGGTGTGGAGAATTTGAAAGAGTTTAATAATTGTCTTACAGATAGAGGCCATTAGTTTGTAAAAAGTTAAAATCATTATTATATGAAACGCAAGTTTAGTAATTTATTAGTAGGGTGTTTAGTCTTGTTTGGAGTGCTGAGTGTGCTTTCTGCGCAGGCGCAGTTTTACGGACCATCTGAATTTATTAAAACGGAAATAAATACAGGAAATCCGTCATTCCCATTTCCTCAATTTTTGGAGTATAAGGAGGGTAAGTCTTTGGCAAAATACAATGCAGAAGGGGTTACTCATGCAGATATGGAAAAAGCTCTTTGTGAAGGGTATCATATAATGATGCATCGCTGTATCTATTCTTCAGAAAGTTTAGGCGGAGTAAGGTATATTAAATTCAATCCCCCAGAAGTATTAAAAAATAATAATACTTTTTGTTCTGAAGGCGATGGTTATGCGTTGCTTGCAGCTGCTATGTTTGCGGATAAGGCAACTTTTGATGGATTGTGGCTATGGATTCATGATAATAGGTTAAGTAAGGTTACCAGGTATATAGATGGCAGACCATTAAGGCCTGATTATAGATATGGTGGAGGATTGCCAGGGTGGCTTAATGATGAGAATACACCGACTGGTAATGGTTTTAATGATTCTGCGACTGATGGCGATTTTGATTGCGCAATGGGACTCCTCTTAGCATATAAACAGTGGGGCGAATTTATGGGTATAAAGGATTTTAATGGGAATGAAATTTCCTATAAAGAAGAGGCTGAAAAGATGTTGTCTGCAATGGTTGATACCATGGTTCTCAATAACCTAAATGGAGGATTTTCTGGTTATATGAGTGGCGATGTGGGTATTGATGGCTATGTTAAAAATGGGAATACATGGGGGGAGACTACAAGATGGAGAGTTTCCGAACAGAATGTAAAATATCCATGGGCAAAAAGTAATCCGGAGGCCTATGGTGTAACTGGACTTTATCCAGATTATGTAGGACCTGCGTACTTTAATGAATTTGCCCACTATTTGGAAGAAAATGGAGGGTCTGAATGGAAAATTCATCAATTTAAGCGTGCTGAAGCATCATCTGATTGGTTGATAGGTGAGATGTATCGGTTAGGCGGGATTGCATCTGCTGGTAGTTGCGTTTTTAATGCCGATCAAACTGCAATTGAATCGTTTGGATTACACCCGAATGGGCCATCAGGTGAGGATTTTCGTTTTGCGTGGCGAACCATATTGAATTATTTGTGGCATGGAAATCCCGCCACAACATGGAATCCGGTTACTCATGAATGTGACCAGGGTGGGAATGAATTTGAATATAAAATGGCATTAAGACATGCAGAGGCTGTAAAAGCACCTAAAAATGGAGATGGAAGTTTGAAATGTTCTCAGTTGGGGATGAGTCCGGATAGAGCATGTCCTAATTGGTTTGGAATTGTTCATGTTCCTCAATGTTGGGCTCCAGGGGAAAATGGAGTAATCCATGATCCAATGATAGTTAATTTTAATATAGGGGCAGCAGCGCCTGCTGCAGTAGCAGCAGAAGACCTTGAATTGGTGGCTGATGTATTCCGTCAAGCAGAGCTTATGTGGGATGATGCAAATGTAGAAGCTAAAATGTCTCCAAATCCAGAAAAAGGAGAACACGATAGCCCTTATCGATATGAATATAGTACACCTATTTATTTCCATGGATGGTTTCGTTTGCTAGGTATGTTGGTCACTTCGGGAAATTTTCATGCAGCTAGAGATTTTAAAAAAATGGCCAACATGAAAGTCTATATGGATGTTGATAAGACTTATGCATATAAGGGTGATCAAATTACTTATAAAGTAGATTTTCGCAACTATGGTGCGTTGGATGCTGAAAACGTAGTAATCGAAACAGAATTGGATCCTAATTATGAGTTTGTAAGTGCTACAAATGGAGGGAAATTGGTTGGAAATAAGATTGTCTGGAATATTTCGTCTGTACCAGGATTCAAGACGGGCGGATTAGATGTTACACGTGATTCTTTTTTCTTTACTGTTGTTGTAGCTGATACATTGAATCCTCGCAT
The DNA here is from genome assembly GCA_015061185.1 of Bacteroidales bacterium. GTDB lineage: Bacteria > Bacteroidota > Bacteroidia > Bacteroidales > Paludibacteraceae > UBA1181. The sequence continues at coordinate 2,421 of SUWZ01000078.1, read as the reverse complement.
TTGTTTGACAAGTAAAATTTCAGGAGATAATTTTGATGAGTGGGAGAGCAATGAGTATCCAAATAATGCGACTTATACAATGGAACGAAATTGTGTGGATATTTTAGCAAATAGAACTTTGTCCATCAAAAAAACAACAAATAGGAGTAAAATGAACCCTAATGATATTGTAACGTTTACACTTGAGTTTGAAAATAAGTCGGAAGGGGAAGAGTCTTGGCTGAATGGCGGAAGATCAAATGTGTATTTGTCGTATGGTAATTTTTTGCCAAATTTAAATTCTTCCTCTACAGAATTTTATCAATATTATCGTTTTTGGCATGATGCGGCGGAGTCCTATATCAATATGAGTGATTATAGAGTTTCCTACTTTATGAATGATGTTAATAAAGGGTTTTATTCAGAAGACAATCCTAATGGTTGGATTTTTGAGAATAATAGTACAGGTGATGCTTTAAAATATGGTTATTTGGGTTATAATTATTCAAAACCTATTGTTTTTTCAAGCCAAAATATTCCTCCAGGTAATGATGCATTTGGGAGTTGGAATCAACGTCTTATGATTCGTTTCTCAGACGTTTTAACAGCTGCAACTCCTCATGTATTTTTAAAATTAGACCATGATGATTATATACATAAAGGAGTTGTAGGACCGGCATTAATTCGTTCTATATTAAAAACATCGAAATCAGCGAATATGAATGATAAAGTGTTGGATGATTGGTCGTATGATTCGAAGTTGCAGAATCGTGCTTTGGATGGGCAAGCCGAACGATTTTTCCCTATTTCGCCTGGATATGCAGATGTCAATAATTTAGAGGTTCCTATAACTAATTACGCTCGTCATATTTGTGATCCTGATGTAGATAATTTTGATAGAGTTTTAGTTGAACAATGGGATGGATATACTTGGAGAAGAATTCAGGGGAAAGGCCCTTTACCAGGTAGAGAAGCATATAATGTAGTCATCGTAGATACTATTCCTATAGAAATGGAGTGGAGAGGATTTGTCGATAGTTTAGGATTAGGTGTCGAAGCTACTTATTCTAAAGCCGAATCAGGAGCCGGATTTACGGGTGTTGTTAAATGGTCTGTTCCTACTATGTTGGTAGGCGAAAAGGATATTTTAAAATATGAACTTGTTGCAAAAGATTTAGGATGTCCAGATATGGAGGATTTGATGTTTAAAAATGTGGCATGGATTTCTTCGGAAACAGATTCTCCTGATTCTTCAAAAGTAGATTTGGTTTTGACTTGTGCAGAACTTCCTCCAGTTATAGATCCTCAAACATCTTTATTTAAAAGAGCAAATAAGTCGGGGGCTGATATTGGCGAGACTGTCTCTTACAATATCACCTATGTTAATACCGAAGGAACATCTGTTTTAGGAGATTTTTCAAGTCAAACTGATTGGATGAAACTAGGTTCTGGTAATATACCATTAAATAAAAATGGTGCTTTTTCTTGTGATCCTAATGCAAATGGGAATTCTAATCCTGCTCCATATTTCTTCACTCATAAGAAAGCTTATGGTAAGAATGTATTTCTAAAATCGAATTGGGACTTGTCTAATGCAAGTGATATTTACTTCGTTTTTAGATATAAAAAAGGAACTCCCTACAAGAACGATTTCTTGGGAGTTTGTTTGAAATTAACTCCGAATCCAATGGGAGATGGAACAGTTTTATTTGAAGTCCTTGATGGGACTAATGTTGTGGCAAAAGAAACTTCAAATGTATTTTATCCATCTAATCCGGACGGTACTTTTTCAAAACCGATACGTATTTATGTGAAAGTTATTGATGATAAAATATATATATATCTTAATGATGAGGAAACAGTACTTAAGTCTTATTCTGGATTGTTGACAGATGAAGCTGGTTACATTGGAATTTATAGTGGTGATTATGGTAATCAGCAAACAATGGTTCACTTTGAAGCGGATGTTGATTATGCTTTTGACATCACTTTGTTTGATGAACTTCCTTCGGAGTTAGGCAATGTTACCAATATTTCTGATAATGGAACTTACGATGTTTCTGCAAATAGCATAGTGTGGCCAATGGTGGCAACTACTACTGCTGATGCTTTGCCTCCGGGAGATTCCATCGTTCGTACGTTTGATGCTGAAGTGCTTGCTTGTGATAAAAAATATATCAATAACATGGCACTTGCCACTGTCTATGGTTTGGATACCTTGAAAGTTCTCAATACGATTGAATGTGGTTCTTCTTGTCCTATCGAAAAGGTTACTCTAACGGCTGCTGCTTCTGAAATTTGCAAGGGCGATAGCGTCTTGTTGTCGGCTACTGCCGAACCTGCCGGTAATTATGAATATGAGTTCTTCTTAGACAAGGTGAGCTTGGGTGCTCCTTCTGCTTCGGACGAGTTGTATGTGAAGAAGAAGGGGGCTTATACAGT
>SUWZ01000077.1 GCA_015061185.1 Bacteroidales bacterium | reverse complement strand
AACCACAATCACTGCTTTTGAAGATTGCCAACTTTACAACGTTACTATCGATGTTACTCCAAGAGCTACAACTCCGGAAGAAAATGTAGGAAACGAATTGACAGAAAATGATGTAGAAGGCGTTAAATTAGCTCCTAACCCATCAGACGGAAACTTCACAATATTTACGTCTGAAACTATTGAAACTATTGAAATCCTAAACTTAATGGGACAAATTGTTGCAGTAAGTTCAGATGCAAATATCAAAGTTAATTTGGCAGAAGGTGCTTATTTCGTAAGAATTCTAACTGCTGAAGGTAATAGCTACATTGAGAAGATGGTTGTGAAATAACCCTATTTAATCTTCATAAAAAACGGAGAGTAACAGAGATGGTTGCTCTCCGTTTCTATTATAGGAGGGTTCTAAAATGTAACAGTCTGAACAAATATTGAATCAAGCCATTATTTTTATCATCAAAGTCTAAAAAATTCAGAGGGATACCTAAAAATTCCACAGATTTATTTTGAATGGCTAATATATTTTTTTTATCTTTGGCATTATAGGAAAGAAGTGGAATAAACATTATTTTCCACAACCAGAATGTATTACCAAAAAACTAATCAAATTATGAGAAAAACAGTAATAAGTTTTATATTCGTTTTAATGACCATAAATTTATGGGGATACGATTTTAAAATTGACAAGATCTATTACAATTTTAACAGCGATTCTATTTCAGTTAGCGTAGCACCTTGGCCAGGAAGTGGAGAGTATACGGGGAAAATAGTTATTCCTCCTAAAATTATCTATAATGAAAAAGAGTATATCGTAACAGAAATTGATACGAATGCATTTTGGGATTGTATGTATGTTACAAGCATAATTATACCAGAAACAGTAACGAAAATAGGTGCAGGAGCCTTTACATGGTGTTATGGCATGGATAGTATCACACTTCCGGAAACCATTACAGAAATCGAAGACAGCCTTTTTTATGGTTGTCATGCTCTAAAAAGTTTTACTATACCGAAAACTGTAACGAGAATAGGTGAAGAAGCTTTTGAATGTTGTTGTAATTTAACATCCATAGAAATTCCTAAAAATGTTACGGAAATAGGAGATAGAGTTTTTTCTCGCTGCTCTAATTTGCGTGAAATTTATATTTCTAGCAACATAACAAAAATTGGCATTTCTCCTTTTGTTGATTGTTCAAGATTGGAAAATATTGTCGTTTCGGAGATTAATCCTTATTATTCTTCGGAAGATGGAATTCTTTACAATAAATCTCAAAGTAAATTAATACAATACCCTTGCGGAAAGAGTTGGAAAGAATATAACGTTTCAAACAAAGTTAAAATAATAGGAGAAGCTGCTTTTATGCATTGTGATAGTTTAAGAAACATTACGATTCCGGATAATGTTGAGGTTATTGAAGATAATGCATTTAAATATTCACTAAACTTAACAGACGTTTCAATTGCTAATAGTGTAAAAAGTCTTGGCGCAAGGGCGTTTGAAAGATGTAAATCCTTGAAACGTATAAAATTGTCTGAGAACATAGATTCAATAAAGGAATACACTTTCAGCGAATGCGATAGTTTAATTCGTATAACAATTCCAAAACAAACTAAATTTATTGGTAACAGAGCCTTTTTTTACTGTAAACAATTGTCAGAATTATATCTTTCAGATAGTTTAAGGGTGATAGACGAATATGCATTTAATAATTGCGAGAACCTTACGACAATAGAATTGCCCCAATCCGTTTCTAAAATTGGGCAGTCGGCATTTCAATATTGTAGGAAATTAGAACTCATTGATTGTAAAAACATAACACCTGTGAATTTAGGGATAAATGCATTTGACTATACAAGCAAAAATTTAAAAATATTTGTTCCTTCTGAATCCGTTAATAATTACCTTGAAGATGCAAGTTGGAATCAATATAACATCTTAAGTTTTTCAATTTACGAAAATGGAATTTACTATATTTTAGATTCGTTAACCCATTCTGCTACGGTTGTCAAAGGAATTATTCCGTATTCCGGAGATATAGATATTCCTCGTATGATTAATCATGACGGAGAAGAGTATATAGTAAATCAAATCAACACAGAAGCATTTGCACATACAAATTTAAGCAGCGTTGTTATTCCCAATAGCATCAAATCACTAGATGCATATACATTTTATAAATGTGAAAATTTGGTGCGAATTGAGTTACCGGACAACTTGAGTTTGATAGGGGATTATGTATTCTATGGTTGCGAAAAATTGAATTCAATTAAATTACCAAATTCTTTAAAGAAAATTGGAGATAGTGCTTTTGATAATTGTTTCAACCTTACAAGTATAACCATTCCAGAGGGAATTACATCGATTGGGAAATATACATTCTCCGGATGTAGGCAATTATCAAGTATTACATTTCCCAATAATTTAAAAACGATTGAAGAGGGAGCTTTTGAATATTGCCAAAATTTAAAGCGATTAAATTTTCCAAATAGTTTGACGGAGATAAAAACTAAGGCTTTTCAATATTGTTCCGGTCTGACTGAACTGAATTTTCCAGAGGGTATCTTGGAAATTGGAGAGTTGGCATTTCTTGGTTGTAGCAACATTGAAAAATTAGAAATTCCGGCTGAATTAGAATTTATCGGAGAAAAGGCTTTTGCAGAATGCAGTAAATTATCGACTGTAATAATTCCGGAAGGAATTACAACTATTGCTAATGGTCTATTCGAAAATTGTAGTAGCTTATCATCTATTGAATTCCCTGAGAGTTTAACAAAAATAGAGATGAAAGCATTTTATTTATGTCCTAATCTGTCATCATTAACTATTCCCAAAAATGTAACAGAAATAGGTGATTTTGCTTTTTATAACGTTGGAAATAACGTTCCGATAAAAATCTTAAGTGCTCTTCCTCCCCTCTTAGGTAAAAATGCATTCAGTGATAGAAACATTCTTCCTATTATTTATGTTAATTACACATCATTATATGATTATAAAAATCATGACGATTGGAAGAGATTTAATGTGCTTCCAATTCCGATTTCAGTTGACCGGCTTTATTATCTATTGGACGCTAACTCTTTCACTGCAAATTTGGCTCCTTCGGGAGAAAAATATACAGGAGATATTGTCATCCCATCAAAAATAACTTATGAGGGAAATGAATATGTTGTAAATAAAATTTCAGAATATGCATTTCAATATTGCTATGATTTGAATAGTGTAGAAATTCCTTCGACTATAGACTCAATAGGTGAAAAAGCATTCGCCAACTGTTTCGGGTTAAAGAGTATTGTAATACCTAACGGCGTAAAAAATATTGGAACTGCTGCTTTTTACTATTGTGAAAATTTGGAATCTATCACAATCCCGGAAAGTGTAAATACAATTGAAAAGTCGGCCTTCAGTAGTTGTAAAAATGTTAAGAGCATTACTTGTATAGGGGAAATTCCTGCAACTTTATCTCAAAATGCCTTTGAGATGGTAAATAAAGATATTCCTTTATACGTCCCTAAAGATGCCATAAATCAGTACAAAAATTCTTTTTTATGGAACACATTTAGAAATATAATTGGTTGTTATTCTGTAGATACATCCGGAGAAAATGGAGTTGTGAAAGGTGGCGGATTTTTACCTGCCGATTCAACAATAATCATCTCTGCCATTCCTAATGAAGGCTTTGTATTCTCATCATGGAGTGATGATAACACAGACAATCCAAGAGAGATTAAATTAACACAGGACATTGATTTGAAAGCAATCTTTGAAAGTTCATTAACCACAGAGGTTGAATTACCCCAAGTTACTCCTATGAAAATTTATATGAATGGGAATCAACTTGTTGTTGATGGCATTGACGATTATACAATTTACACCTTAAATGGTCAAAATTTAGGTAAATGCAAACATCTTGTTACAGGTGTTTATATTATTGTTGCCAACAATAAGAGTTTCAGAATTATTATAAAATAGAATGCAGCTTGACAAGGTTGAGTTGCGTAACACTCAACCTTGTTTAAATTCACTTAATACCTTATATTCTAAAGTATTACACATATCATAAACACACATAAATTACCGAAAAGTTTATCAACCTCCAATTTTCACTTTTTAAATTTTAAACGGTGAATTTATAGATTTCACCTTAAACCTATTTTTATTCTCCTTTTTTGATAATAGTCCACTATTTTCGGCAAAAGAAGATTAAAAATAGATTTAAAAATCTCTCTCAAATATGCTCGAAATAAAATTTAAACACGTTTGTTTCCTGACATCTACCGCAACGCAGAAGCGGATTACTCGGCGAAGAACCTGACCCATAAGGCAAATGAAGGATTCATCAAGCTGGACAAGCCTGATAAAGGAGAATTCTTGTTTCATGGACCTGTAGAATAGACGACAAGAGGTATGAACTGCCGTCCATACCTCTTGTCGGATTTGTTACTTTATCGATTATCTCTGCAGATGAGATTCTCCTGTCAGAATATCTTTGGAGATTTATAAGCGGATGTGCGATACCAATTGGTGTCATGCTTATATCGCGAAATGGCGATGGACGGACTGACACCGCATCGTTCGGCTTCTTTTGCAATGGTCTTCACAATCTTATAAGGTGAAAGGCTTGTACATCCCACTTTAAGGATGTTTTCCCATGTTTCATCAGGTATGAGCATCTGTCTTGCAAACTCGTTTGCCTCTTTCTCTCTCGGGTCATTGGAGTATTCGATACCTTCAATAGAAATGAATGCCTTGTTCCCTTCCGAGAAGTGGCGATCTATATGGCATAACTCATGGAGAATATCAAATGCCAGTTTGTCCATGTCATTGTAGCGGTAAGTTACGGTGATGACCGGCATGTCCCCAGTGAAAGTTGAATAAGCATCAATCAGAGTCTTGTCCAGTTTCTCCACCTTAATGTAAGATATGCCATAGCCATTCAGGCATTCTTTGATGGATTCAGTCGTA
>SUWZ01000048.1 GCA_015061185.1 Bacteroidales bacterium | reverse complement strand
ACAGATGGTAAGAAAAATTTATTTGGTAGTTAAAAAAATTAAATATAAATTTGCAACGAATTGAAATGAGCGTATAAATGTTCCACAATAAATAAAAAAAATGCTAAGAAAAACATTCCTTGCGGTAATACTCTTAAGCGGAGTATTCTTCGCTGAAGCTTCGGTCATCATCAATGAATTGATGCCTAAAAATGTAAGTTATCTAATGGATGACAAGTTGCAATACTCAGGTTGGGCTGAATTGTACAACTCCGGCGCAGAGCCGGTGGATATCACCAACTACTTCTTATCGGATAGAGAAGACAAACCCACCAAGTGGAGATTTGAATCATCTTCCCCTCTTCAAGATGAAGATGGAGATCCTATTGATGGCGAACCGGTTGTCATTGAAGCCGGACAATATTTGTTGGTCTATTTAGACGAAGTTGAATCATTCACTCCCTACCACACCAATTTTAAATTGGATGTAGAGATTGGCGGACTTTACTTGTCTGATGAAACAGGTACCATCATTGACGAGTTGAAGTATGACACCACCTATCGTAACATGTCGGTGGGTAGATTAACAGACGGAAGTACCGAAATTGGCACATTTGCTGTACCATCTCCCGGAAAAAGCAATGAGGGAGGTAAATTTCTTACGAAACAAACAGAAAAGCCTTCTTTTAGTTTGAAACCCGGATTTTATAAAGAAGCTCAAACAATTGAAATATCTGTAAAAAACAAAAATGCCAAAATTTATTATACAACCAATGGTTCTGAACCTACTCCACAAAGTACTCCTTACACAGAGCCTATAATAATAGAGAAAAACACTCCTATTCGGGCTGCTGCGTTTGTTGATGGAGAAATCAGCAGTGAAATCAACACTGCTTCTTATTTTATCAACGAAAGAGAGATAGATATTCCTGTTGTAGCATTGGTGGCAGAACCGGAACTGATATATGGCGACTCGTTTGGATTAATCGTAACCGGAGTAAACGGGAATGTAGAAATTCCGGGGTATTGTAGCGATCCTCTTGATAATACATACGCCAACTACTACAACGATTGGAAACACCCTTCCAACTTTGAATTGTTTGATAACGAAGATAAAGAACAAATCAATTTGGAGGTTAAAATTGGTGTTTATGGTTCTTGCTCGCGCACAAAGAGAATAAAATCGCTTAAAGTAAACGCCTCCAAAATCTATGGTGGAAATGAATTTGATTACTCCATCTTTTCAGAAAAACCGAATCTACGCTGGAAAAGTATTGTTTTGAGAAATTCCGGAAACGACTTTGGACGCTCTTTTGTACGCGATGGACTTGTGCATACTTTGGTTGCCAACTCTACAATGGATGTTGACCATCAGGCATACCAACCTTCTGCCGTATTCATCAATGGAGAATACTACGGTATGTTGAATATCCGTGAAAGAGCTCAAAAAGATAACGTCTTCTCTAATCATGGTTTCAACGAAGATGAAATTATGTTCCATGGTGAGGGATCTCATTCTGAGAATTTTCTTGAAACTATAGACTACATCAAAAAACATTCTAAATCGACCGGCGACACACTTGATTCTATTCAAAAGTATATCTATAACATGGTGGACATCGAAGAGATGTTCAACTACTTCGTAACTCAAATTTATATTGCCAATAGCGACTGGATGCCAGGTAACACTCGTCGTTGGAGACCTGCTGAAGAGGGTGGCCGTTGGAGATGGATTTTATTTGGTGCGGAATTTAGTCAGTCGCTATACGGTGACTACAAAAGCTCGAATCGATTGAATCATGCTATCAGCAATGAACCTATGCTGAATGCTATTTTGAATTACCCTAAATTCAAAGAGAAATTCATCACCAAATTCTTTGTTCATTCTGCAACAACATTTAAATACGAAAATGTTGAAAAAACATTGGATAGTTTGATTGGCAATATCGAAAATGAAGTGGAATTCTATCGAAATTACATTATCGAGAACGAATTAGGAATTGAAGCTGATTTTGAAAAAGACATCAACTCTATCAAGAGTTTCTGGAAAAATCGTCCTCGATACATGTACAGACACTTAATTTCAAAATTCAAAATGGACACTATTCCGATGCGTATCTGCTCTAATATTGAAAATAGTGCCTACAGATTGAATGATGAACCAATTATCATCGCCGACTACAATGGCTACTTCTTTGACAGCTTGCATTGCAATGTTGTGGCTGAAGAGGTAAAAGGATACAAATTTGACCATTGGGAGATAACTTACTTAGATGGAACAGTGAAAAAAGTAACTTCAAAAGTGTATGACACTCAATACTATTCCGGAGAGACTCTAAAAGCAAGTTATGTCAAAGATGAGGAGTACAAAACGGATGAAAAAGCTTTATTCATCAACGAAATTTGCACTTCCAACTCTGTCTATATTGATGAGTTCAGAGAGGCAAACGATTGGATTGAAATTTATAACAGAAGCGAAAAGGCAGATGACTTGGGTGGCATGTATATCTCGAATGACAAGAATAACTTAACCCTATACCAAATCCCTATCAACGCTCCTGAAGTAACTTCTATCGATGCTAATGGATATAAGATTATTTGGATGGATAAAGATTCTGCACAAGGTCCACTTCATAGTAATTTTAAACTGAATAAAGATAGTATCCAAACCATCTTCCTCTCTGCAATGGACGAAGAAAAGAATATCTCCATTATCGACTCTGTCACAACACCAGTGTTGAGAAGAAACGAATCTTACGCTCGCTTTGCCTACGACAAAGAGGGCAATTGGAGAATTACTGCTTGGACAACATTTGAGGAGTTGAACCAATATGGATTCCATATAGATGTTCCAACCATATCTGCTGACGAAGCTACTGTGGTAATCTATCCAAATCCGGTAGAGAATGAACTGTTCTTCGCTTTGCCTTGGGAAAATTGTTCAACCGTATCTATCTGCAATATAACCGGTAACACTCTTTTATCTCAATCAATTTGTAACGGAAATTCTATAGATTTAAGCGGATTAAAAGCTGGTATCTATTTTGTAGCTATTCAAACCCCGGAAGGATATATAACTGCTAAATTGATAAAAAAATAGAGCTAAATATTCTCAAGGAGAATATATAGAACTCACCAAAATTTAAATGTCCCCTAAAGTTTGTACAATCAACTTTAGGGGACATTCTTATTTGTAATAGAACCTTATTTTACTATAAAGCTTGCTTTCATATACGTAAAAAAACAAACCTATCTCATCCTTATGGTCTCCATATTGTTATCTCGCTACTGATTATTTGATCTTTATCATTTTTAGAAACAACCACCATCGGTTCATTTTCTTTCATTCTTTAAAAAGGCTTTCCGGAGAGTGAATAATAAACCTTGCGATAGGGCTCTGCATCATTTTTATTGTCAATACGACAAGACAACTCCCCAAGCAGGTTAAAATAGGTGTATAGATCAAATATTATCATTATTTCCATGACAAAATTATATTTTTTTTAATAATCATAATATATTTCATAATAAACTTTTAAAAATTATAGTAAAAAATTTGTAGTTACAGAGCAAGAAATGTATAAGAAGCTCTTTAAATTTTATTGAAAAAAACACTTTAGAGTTTCACTCTCTTATTTTCTGCATCTTTGAGATTCTTTTTAATCTATTGTTATTATTCTTTTTTGATAATAGTCCACTATTAACTGCAAAAAACAATCTTAAAAATCTCTCTCAATTATGCTCGAAATAAAATTTAAACAACTTCTAAAACTTAAAAACAATTTAATAATAAAATTTAAACATGTTCTAAATCCTTCTAATCACTTTGCAAGGATTACCCACTGCCAGAGAGTTATCCGGAATATCTTTTACCACTACACTCCCCCCTCCTATCACAACATTGTTGCCAATGGTCACTCCGGGCATTACTTGCACCCCTGCCCCTATCCATACATCATTGCCAACAGTTATAGAGCGTGCATACTCCAACCCTTTATTCCTCTCTACCGCATTGATAGGATGTCCGGCTGTATAAAATCCACAATTGGGAGCAACAAATACATTATTTCCAAAACGTACAGGAGCACCATCCAAAATAACCAAATTATGATTGGAATAAAAATTTTCACCTAAATGAATATTATAGCCATAATCGCACCAAAAGGAGGGTTCAATGGTAAACTCTTTCCCAAAAGAACCCAAGATAGATGCCAATATTTTTTTTCGTTCTTCCGAATTATAGGGCAACGTATTAAATTTTTGACACTCAGTTTTACAACGTTGCCGCTCTTCTATAAGCTCCTTGTCATAATTTGCATCGTACAATTCGCCACGCAACATCTTCTCCTTTTCTGTCATAATCACTTGTAAATATAAATTTTTTCTCCACCTATCAGATATAATCCCTCTCTTAGGCGTGTTTGGATGGTCGAACGATATACGTTGTGATAAAGTTCAACTCCTTGCAGATTATAGACATCAACCCTCTTCTCTTCCGAATGAGCCATTGGGATTTGTGTAGTTGTCTCTGTACCAACTGTCACATGGAAAATTATTCTCGCAACAGCTCTCTTTCCCTCTTTTTGATAAACCAGAGCCTGAACAAAACTGATTTTTTGACCATCAGTCAGTTTTCCTGGGAATTGTCCCACGGTAAAGGTTAAGGCTGAGGCATCAAATTCGGAATAGACAATACTGTTGTAATAACTATTGACCATTCCGGAGTTATCAAACCAATGACCATAACCATTGGCAGTAGAACCGGACGATTGCAATTCGCCGGTAGTTGAATCTATTGCCCACAGCGTAACTGTATTGTCAGCCGGAGATTGACTCCATTGTGTCATTAAGGCTGCAATCTCTTTGGGTTGCAACTTAAATGCCACTCCTAACGCTTCTAAATTAGCACCGGAAATGGCAACTGTTGCACCGGAGTGTTCTGTTGCACTAAGTTCAAATCTCACATTTAGATGAAGAGTGGTGTCAGAAATCTCACCATCAGGCTCTCCAATGTTCACGTGACCCACAATATCTGTATTTTCAAATTGAAGTTGATAAGGCCACTGGTCGTCATTCAACTCCTGCTCATCCCACTTATGTACGATATAGGATTCCGGCGCAGGCGAAACAATAAACCACATTCGCTCTGTCCCTTCCGGAACAACAAAACACAAAGTATCAGTCTGCCAATTATTGCCCAAAGAATAAACAGTATCCATGGAGTGATACACACGCTCTCCACTCGTCAAAAGAGCCACATATCCTAAGCGAAAACCGCGCTTGTTTGACCCCTCAAAAGTATTGTACTTTGTGGTGGTTTCAAAGGAACCATCATCTTTTTTATTGCAAATTCCCGGATCGTCTTCTGCCAAAGGTTCACCGGCAGGAAGGGCTGTAAAAATTGTTGCCACCTCATTCCCTTCAAACGGCAATTGCAAAGGTATGACGTTATAACCAGTACTCTGTGGCGCACTTGAATAGGCTACCTGTAATTTTCCATTTCCTAAATCGATGTAATTGTATTGTTGACTTCCGATGTATTTTTGTCCATAATCTCTAATCTCATCCAAATCCCAAGTGGCAAACTTAGCTGCCGCATCATAACACTCTGCATAAAACTCATAATCAGACAAACCGGTAATATTCATATAAACCTGATTTGCATCAGCCCCCTTCAGAGTATTTCCCCTCCAAATACGTCCGATAATATCTCTGCCATGCTTATCAACCTGGTAATAGTGAAAAAAGTAACTGGCATAACGTTGCCACTCATGCGTGAATGCTCTGTGGTGATTTTGCTTATAAACAGAAAAATCGTAGGTGGTGAATGCTTGCTCCGGATAGGCTTGAAAAGATTGCCACTGCGCAGTCTGCTCCCAATAACAATTTCCCTGTCCAACCTCATAACGAAAGCCTGCATAACCTTTTAAATCACAATAACATTGATACTGAAAACTATGTCCCATCTCATGCGCAATTGTTGAACCTACCGGATGACAAGTACTCGGACTAATCCACATACCGCCTATCAAATCATCAAACCCGGAACCATACGCCATCCAATCGGTCGTATAATAAAGACATATAATCATCTTATACTTGTCTAAATTGGATTTCCCCACTCCCACTTCTGCAAACTTTAATTGATGGATATATAGGTCATAAAAACTTTCCAATTTTTTCAACAAGTCATCAATATCCACCCTATATTCCGATGGTACAAAACCGGAATTAGGATCGTTCTGCCCATACCCATTGGCCCAAAATACAATAATATTATCACTCTCTCTACTTCTTATTTTGCACCATTGTTGAGATTCGTCTGTTTCACTATACCCCTCTTCATACATCTGATTGGGAATATAAATCTCTTTTTGCGCTAATAATTCTCCACTGGATAATAGAGACAATAAACCTGCAATAACAATTTTAATCTTCATATTGTAAAAAATTTTACTTTCTATCCTATCTCTATAAAGTTCCTCATATTGACGAACTACCTATCTGATTTACAAAACTTATCGTAAGAACTTAATCACTCTCCTATTCATTGATAATTCTACCTTGCAAATATATAACTCTTTCAGGAAAATACAAAATGCTCTCTTTATGACCTCATCCATCGATATACAATTCGCCCTCACATAATATTGCAACTCATTTGCAACGCGGCATGATTACCTTTGCAGAAACAAAATTTTAAAATTATGCATCATCATCACCATCATCATCCCATAGCGGATGACCCACAACAACAAAAAAAACAAATTATCATCTGTTTGATAATCAACTTGGCATTTGTGATAATTGAAGCAGGTGCAGGCTATCTCTACAACTCCATCGGACTGTTGTCTGACGCAGGACATAACTTAAGTGATGTCTTGGGATTGGTTCTCGCACTCCTTGGAATTATTCTTGCACAATCCGCACATAGAGAGGGAGCTAAAATTGCAAGCTATGTCACTCTGCTCAATGCTCTGCTGCTGATTGTTGCCGTAATCATCATCGGGATAGAGAGTATTCAAAAAATCATTCATCCAACAACGGTCAATGGATTTGCAGTCATTATCACGTCTGCCATTGCAATCTTCATCAATGGTTTAACTGCCGCCTTGTTACTAAAAGGAAGCAATAAAAACACAAACATCAAAGCCGCTTACCTACACGCCGCAACAGATGCTCTTGTCTCTGTTGGTGTATTGGTCTCCGGAGTGCTTATAGCTCTCACAGGGTATAACATTATTGATGGAATTATAAGTCTTCTCATAACCATAATCATCGCGGTCCCTGCATTTCGATTATTGTTATCCGCAAAAAACGAGCTACAGTGAAACATAAAAAAGGTAAAAACAATAACTTTGCAGCATGAAGAAAATAGAAAATATATTGATTGAAAAAGACATTCAACCCACAGCAACAAGATTGTTGGTGTTGAAAGCAATCGAAAACAATGGAGCTCCCCTATCGTTGAACGATTTGGAAAATCTACTGGACACGGTAGATAAATCCACCATATTCAGGGCATTGACATTGTTTGCAGAGAAAGGTATTATCCACGAAATTGAAGATGGAAGCGGGTGTCGCAAATATTGCCGATGCACGCATAACAATTCTCTTGCTCAAAGTTCATTTGTTCATTTTACCTGTATAAAATGTCATAAAACCGTCTGTTTAAATGAAATCATATCTCCCAACATAGAAATTCCCGAGGGGTATTCTATTTTGGAGCAATCCTTCTTGATAAAGGGTTTTTGCCCCGATTGTCAACTGAAAGTTCAAGATTGATAATCGACTGATAAGGTGATTACAAAACCGCTTATCATAGTAATACAAGCAGCCGACTAAAATGAGCAACCACCAAGAAAGATAGATTTGAGCATTGCGGATAAGGGGTATTGAGAGTCTGATTACAGCTTCAGGAGAAAAAATAACGAACTAATGATTTCTTATATTCGCCATAAATTGTATCTTTGAAAAAAATTTCAATTATTATGGTAAAGCACATTGTATTATTTAAATTCAACGACTTCTCATCAGAAGTTGAAAAAAAAGAAAAATTAAACGAAATCAAAGATGCATTGTTAAATTTATTGGATAAAGTTGAAGCTCTCAATTCAATTGAAATAGGGATCAACGAAAATCCAAACGAACAATTTGATTTATCCTTGACATCTACACATGACAGCATGGATAAGTTAAAAGAATATGCAACCCACCCAGATCATGTTCAGGTTTCAAAAGATTTGATTCGTCCAATTTTAGCAAGTCGTTCTTGCGTCGATTATTCATTATAATCCCAACAAATCGTCATGAAAAAGAGTATCTTATTTTTCTTACTTTGTTTCCTATCCATTTCTTCCTATTCCCAGATACACCAACCCGTTAAATGGGTGATATCTTGTTCGGAAATAGGCAAAGAGGGAGATGCAGTACTTACCTTTAAATCAATTGTTGATGAAGGTTGGCATATCTACGATCAAGACTTGCCAGAAGATGGTCCAAGATCCACCTCCTTCAATTTCGAAAAGTTGGACAATGTAGAGATTATTGGTAAAGTGGCTGCCAACAAAAAAGCAATTGAAAAATTTGAACCTCTTTATCAAATGAACCTGAGATGGTACGAAGAGACAACAACATTTACACAACATATTAAGGTAACAGATCCTAACAATTACGAAATTGATGGCTACGTCGAGTATATGGTGTGCAATGACAACACTTGTCTTCCTCCTACTTCCGAAGCATTTCATTTCGAAAAACATAACAAATCAACTATCGCATTGAAACCGGTTGTGATTGCACCTAACCCAACGGTTGCAGAGAAAGAGCAAAACATTTCCAACACGGATACAACTCAAAGTCAAACCGCATTTTTCCCGATGGGCGACTTGAACATTAGCACAGAAGCAGATTGGTGGGAACCTCAAATAGAGACGCTAAATAAATTGACAGAAGGAGGCAACACCCTAACAGCCGAAGAAGATTCTCTTTGGTTTGTCTTTTGGATAGGCTTTTTAGGAGGTTTGGTGGCTATTATCACTCCCTGCGTATGGCCTATCATTCCAATGACCGTCTCTTTCTTTTTGAAAAATGGAGATGATTCTAAAAAAGGGAAAAAAGCTGCAATCACATACGGCTTATC
The DNA here is from genome assembly GCA_015061185.1 of Bacteroidales bacterium. Lineage (GTDB taxonomy): Bacteria > Bacteroidota > Bacteroidia > Bacteroidales > Paludibacteraceae > UBA1181. Next base: position 12,998 of record SUWZ01000048.1, on the reverse strand, counting down.
CATTATCGCTATCTATCTCTGTTTAGGTATCTTCATCACCCTTTTATTTGGTGCTGATGCTCTCAATGCTCTATCTACCAATGCGATATTCAATCTATTTATCTTTGCACTATTGGTATTGTTTGCCATTTCGTTCTTTGGTGGATTTGATTTGACACTGCCTGCAACATGGAGTACAAAATTAGACAATAAAGCCGATAAAACATCCGGACTAATCAGTATCCTATTTATGGCTCTGACATTGGTAATTGTATCCTTTTCATGTACCGGCCCTCTTATCGGCACATTATTGGTACACGTCTCCACAGAAGGAAACATTTTGGCACCAACCATTGGAATGTTGGGATTTGCCATTGCCTTAGCAGGTCCTTTCACCCTTTTCGCCTTCTTCCCAAGCTGGCTGAAAAACTTACCTCGCTCCGGTGGTTGGCTTAATACGGTTAAAGTCCTTCTCGGTTTCTTTGAATTAGCTTTTTCTCTCAAATTTTTGTCTGTGGCCGACTTGGCATACGGATGGCATATTTTAGACCGCGAAGTCTTTATTGTACTGTGGATTGTAATATTCTTAATGGCAGGATTGTATCTACTTGGTAAAATTAAATTTAAAGGAGATGATGATATAGACACAATTTCTGTTCCTCGAATTTTTGCAGCCGGTTTTTGCTTCTCATTTATGGTCTATCTTGTTCCCGGCCTATTTGGTGCTCCGCTTAAAGCAATTAGTGCTTTCGCGCCTCCTTTATGGACGCAGGATTTAAATCTATACGAGGAAACTCAGGCTAAATTTACCTCTTATGAAGAGGGTATGAAATATGCAAAAGAGCATCAAAAACCGGTGTTGGTCGACTTCACAGGATATGGCTGCGTTAATTGTAGAGAAATGGAAGCCAAAATTTGGAATAATCCGGAAGTATCAAGTTTGCTGAATAACGACTATGTTCTTATCTCTCTCTATGTTGATGACAAACGAAAATTGGCTGAACCTATGATTATTACAGAAAATGGGAAAGAGAAAAAACTACGTACAATAGGAGAAAAATGGAGCTACCTTCAACGTCATAAGTTTGGAGCAAATGCTCAACCTTTTTATGTAATATTAAATAACAGTGGAGAGGTTATCAACCAACCAATCGGATTCACCAAAAATAGTTTAGATTTTATCAAATTCCTCAAAAAGGGATTAAATAATTATCAAAAATGAAAGATGTATTGAAAAATAGAAAGTCGATTAGAAAATTCAAATACGACGATATAGATAATTCTGTAATTAATGAATTGTTGAGCGATGCATTCTACGCTTCTACAACAGGAAATATGCAATTGTATAGCGTTGTTGTTACAAAAGACAAAGAGCAGAAAGGGAAATTGGCTCCCTCTCACTTCTCTCAACCTGCCTTTATGAACGCTCCGGTAATTATAACGTTCTGCGCAGATTACAATCGCTTCATCAAGTGGTGTAAACAAAGAAATGCTGAACCCGGCTATAATAATTTTCAATCATTTATCACCGCAAGCATTGATGCTCTATTGGTCGCTCAAACATTCTCTATGCTTGCCGAAGAAAAAGGTCTTGGAATATGTTATTTAGGTACAACCACCTACAATCCGGACAAGATTGCAAAGGTATTGGATTTGCCTAAATTCGTGGTTCCCATAACAACTTTAGCTGTAGGCTATCCGGACGAATCTCCGGAAAAACAAGATAGATTACCGGCAAAGGGCTTGATTCATTACGAAACCTACAAAGATTACTCAAACGAAGAGATTGACGAACTTTATTATGCAAAAGAAAATTTGACATGCAATAAAAACTTCGTTGAAATTAATAACAAGGAGACTTTAGCACAAATTTTCACAGATATTAGGTATACAAAAAAAGACAATGAATACTTTTCTCAGGTATTATTAGATTTTCTAAAACAACAAGGTTTTGTGGAGTAATGCTCCGCAAAACCTCTCTATCGTAATTTTTTTTAACTACAACCAACATTCAAAACAATCTGCGATAAATAGATTTTAGCCACCCTACCCCAAAAGAAATCTACCCTATAGATCTAAAAGACTCCATCTTTAAAGAGTTAGATAAATTCCCATTTTAGAAGCATAAATCGTGCAGGCATAAATTTTTTTTGTGGAAGTTTTAGAACCCACCTATATTTTTAGCGAAAAAACTCTCTGTACAATAACTCACCCAAAGGCATTCTAAATTTCTGTAACATGAATTTCGATTCCAACTATCTACCAACTCTATTCAAAAATAAAAAGAAAAAAGCCCTGAGATTTCTCTCAAGGCTTGCGGTGCGTAGGGGACTCGAACCCCTGACCCCGTGCGTGACAGGCACGTATTCTAACCAGCTGAACTAACGCACCAAAATGTTTATTGAATTCTCTCCTGAATTGCGATGCAAATGTATGAGATTTTCTGAAAACTACCAAATATTTCAATAGATTTTTTTTAAATATTTTTTATTTACCTGATAATCAAATAATCAAAATAGGTCTTTTCTAACTTAATTATCTTGTTGTGAGAAAATCCATTCTAAAAAATCTCCGGAATTGAGAGCCGACTTCCAGGCTTCATGACCCGTTTCTGGAATTTCAATCATCTCCGCATTAGCACCGGCCGACTTCAATTCATAGAAAACATCTCTAGCCATAGTGATAGGAACTATCTTGTCATCAACACCATGATATATGCGGAAAGAGGTCTTTTTACACTTTTTCATTCTAACCGGTTCTATTGCACCGTCCATAGCAACAACGGCTCTAAATAATTTCGGATTACGAGCAGCCAAATCTAATGCACCAAACGCACCCATATCCATACCTACTATATAGATGCGATTTTTATCAACATACGGTCTGTTGGCATACAAATTAATCAACTTTTCTAATAACATTGATGCTTTTGTTTGCTCAGGCTCTTCCCGTACAACTATAGAACCATCATACACATAGTCATACAACGCCCACGAATCTTCATCCGGGCATTGAGGAAACAACACTACAGCCGGACTCCAATCTCGTATATCCTTATTAGCAAACAACTCCGAACCATATTTCAATTGTAACACATTGTCACTCCCCTTTTGTTCTTCTCCATGTAAAAAGATAAACAAAGGAAACTTAATCTCATGCTCATAACCCTCAGGAAACATGGCTCTGTAACGCAATGTATCACCATCCAAACGATACTCTCTACCATAAAAATAACCGGGAGCATACTTTTTGTCTTGTGCATACGACATGGTACAAACACAAGAAATCAATAATATTAATAAGCTAAACTTTATTTTCATAATTTAATAACCTTTGTTTTAGGACTTATTGCAAATATACATCATCTTTTCGGATTTAACAACTCAGATAAATGAATATTAATAAAAGTTGAAGGTTTTCTTACTTAAAGCAGTACAAAAATTATTTTGAAATATTTAAGAAAATCATTCTTTTGCAATACAAAAACCGCCTTAAGCCCAATGCTCTTAAAAAATAATCTCTATCTTATTTATAAAACTTTCCTTAACTAAAATTACATAAAATTGTCATTATAATCAAAAGAATACCTATTATAAATGAGAACATAGATAAATCTTGGAGAAATTATGGCATATTTACCTTAAAATTGAGATGATTAATTTTGATATAGAATATAAATTCAATAATTAATTAATAATAATCAAACAAAAATTTCAAATCAAAAGAACGAAAAAAAAGTAAATATTTGGTTTACGCTAATTATTTACTACCTTTGCAGTTCATAAAAAAGGTTGCTTAAGAAATTTTGCTTACACTTTTATTTGAGAAAGAAAGAAAGAAAAAAATAAAAAATTATATAACTAAATTAAATTTATAGATGGAAAGACGAGTTGTCATCACCGGTATGGGAATCTACTCATGCTTAGGAAAAGATCTTGAAGAGGTTAAACAGTCTCTTTATGATGGAAAATCAGGTATTATCTTCGACCCAGCAAGAAAAGAGATGGGATTTAGATCTGCATTAACATCCTACTTAGACATTCCAGACCTAAAAGGTCAGCTCAGCCGTAATCAACGTAACTATATGCCGGAGCAGGCTAAATATGCCTACGTAGCAACTTGCGAAGCTTTAAAGAATGCGAATATAGATGCAGATTTCTTAGAAAAAAACGAGGTAGGATTGCTATATGGAAACGATAGTAGTGCCGACCCGGTTGTAAAAAGTGTTGACACAATGCGCGAAAAGAAAGATACAACTTTAGTGGGTTCCGGAGCTATTTTCCAATCTATGAACTCAACTGTAACAATGAACTTAGGTTGTATTTTTAAACTAAAAGGTATCAATTTAACTGTATCCGGAGCTTGCGCAAGCGGTTCTCACGCAATTGGATTGGGTTCATTGTTAATCAAATGGGGATTGCAAGACATCGTTGTTTGCGGAGGAGCTCAAGAGGTTAACCCTTTCTCTATTGGAAGTTTTGACGGTATCAGCGCATTCTCTACAAGAGAAAGCGACCCAACTAAAGCCTCACGTCCTTTTGATAGAGATCGTGATGGTTTGGTTCCCGGCGGAGGTGCTGCAACTGTTATCATAGAAAGTTATGAGTCTGCCGTTAAACGCGGCGCTCCAATTTTGGCTGAAATCATTGGATATGGTTTCTCTTCTAATGGCGATCACATGTCTCAACCCAATGTAGATGGTCCAAGCAGATCTCTTTCTATGGCTATCAGAGAGGCTGGTATCGACTTAAGAACTATCGAGTATGTTAATGCTCACGCTACATCAACTCCAGTGGGTGATAAACAAGAGGCAAAAGCTATCTATAATGTATTCGGTGATCATCGCCCATTTGTTGCTTCTACAAAGGCTATGACAGGTCACGAAATGTGGATGGCCGGTTCCAGTGAGATTATTTACTCTATGTTGATGATGCAAAATGACTTTATTGCTGCTAACATCAACTTCGAAAATCCTGATGAAGATTCTGCAAAATTGAATATTCCGGCTATTCGCGTGGATAAAAAATTTGATACTTTCTTATCTAATTCATTTGGATTTGGAGGAACAAATTCTACGCTAATCGTTAAAAAATTTGTAAAATAATTCAACCGAAATATGGATAAAGAACAATTCATCCAAGAATTAAATGAACTTCTTGCTGAAGAGTTTGAAGTAGAAGTATCGGCTATCCAACCGTCAAAGTCAATAAAAATGACTTTGGCGTTGGATAGTTTGAGTTTAATCGACTTGGTGGCTGTCATCGAAAATATATATAAAGTTAAAATTTCAGGTCAGGAAATTTCCGGTATCAAGGTTTTTTCTGAGTTATATGACATAATATACGATAGATTAGAAAAATAACATGAGTACTACTAATCCGTTATTTCAAGGCGAGGGTATAAAAGAGTTGATTCCTCAAAGATACCCTATCATCATGGTGGATACTTTTTATGATGCAACAGAGATGGAATGCAACACGGGATTGACCATCTTAGATGATAATATCTTTTGCGAAAATGGCTCCCTCCTCGAACCCGGAATTATAGAACATATTGCGCAATCTGCTTCTGCTCATGCGGGATATAAAGAGAAATTAAAAAATTCACCTAACCCTCCGGTTGGATATATTGGAGAAGTTAAGAAGTTTAAATTGTATCGGAAACCAGCCGTTGGAGAACAACTTCATACATTCATAAAAATCGCATCGGAAATTATGAATGTCTCCTTGATTAAGACTGAAACAAAAGTGGGAGATGAATTGATTGCAAGTTGTCAAATGAAGATTTATATAAAAGAATAACAGAGAAATCATACAGGTTTCTCTGTTTAATTTCTTTATGGGAAATTTAAACTCAAATATAGAAAATAACAAGCTATCTTGCATTACAGAAATTAAAATTCGGTTTTGCGAAGTGGATTCCATCAAAGTGGTTTGGCATGGAAACTATGTCAAATACCTCGAAGATGGAAGAGAAGACTTTGGCGAAAAATTTGGATTGCAATATTTGAAAATTTTTGAAAATGGATTCACTGCTCCCGTTGTGGATATGAGACTTCAGTTTAAACAATCTATCTCTGTTGCAGAATCTATTATCGTAGAAACTAATTATATTCCAACCAAGGCTGCCAAAATCATCTTTAATTATAACATATACAAAAAATCAGACCATTCTCTGGTTTTAACAGCTCAAACAACACAGGTATTCATGGATTTAGAGGGGAATCTACAACTTTCTAATCCTGAATTTTACGAAGAGTGGAAAAAGAGTTGGATAAAAGAATAAAATTAAACTTAGAAAGAAAATGTTAGCAGAAAGTTTTTTTACGATTGATGGTAAATCAAAAAACGAAAATGGAGAAATTGTTATTGATATTACAATGAACCCTAATCACGAAATTTATCAGGGACACTTCCCTAATATGCCGATCTGTCCCGGTGTATGCAACATCCAAACAATTCGTGAATGTGCCGAAATGGAAATAGGGAAAAAACTAACTATAAATTCTATCTCTCAATGTCGTTTTTCTGCTTTGATTGTTCCTACAGAAAATGAAAAACTACGTCTCACCATGAATCTTTCTAATGAAAAAGATAATGAATGGAACGTCGTTTGTAAAATTTCTTCTATTGATGAAGAAATCTCTTTCGTTGAATATAAAGGCTCATATATATCTGAATAATATTCTATTAAGATGTCTAAATTTACAATCGCAGCTTATTATTTTTTCAAAAAACATAAAATCTTTTTTTATGCTCTTTTGATTATTAGTTTTGGAGTGTTTGCTTTCTTTAGTTCTAAAATGCAATTTGAAGAAGATATTACCAAATTGCTGCCTCCAATGCAAAATAGTGACAACTCTACAGAAATGGTTTTTGCCAATCTTAAAGTAAAAGATAAGCTATTTATACTGCTGGAACCAATCAATGACGAGGTAGAGGTGGAAGACTTAGCTACGGCTTGCGATGAACTTATCGACTCTATTATGAGCAATCCTCAATCGCAAGAGATGCTTACAGATGTACTATATCGGGTTGATGAGGATATGCTAAAAAATGGAATTAATGAACTATATACCTATATTCCTACCTTTTTGGATAGTTCTGATTACCTCTTGCTCGACTCTTTAACGACAACAGAGTCTATCAATCAACAAATGCAAGAAAACCTTATGACCATGTACTCACCTGCCGGGGCGGCCTTTATGGATATGATCGCTCAAGATCCGCTTGCTTTGAGGAAAATTTTCATGACTAAGATGGAGGCTGTAAAGGATGGGTTGGGTGGCAATTATAAAATTGTAAACCAACACTTTTTTACTCCGGATTCTGCTTTGGTCATTGCGTTCTTATCTCCAAATTTCAAAACTGTCAACTCTAAACTTAGTGCTAAACTTATTGAGGCTATTGATGACGAAATTGACGAGTTTAATAGTAGATACCCAAATATAAAAGTTCATTACCATGGGGCTGCGCCTCAAAGTGTTTTCAACTCTAAACAGATAAAAAACGACCTGCTAATGACCTTATCGGTTTCTTTGGGGTTGGCTTGCCTTGTTATTGGATTATGCTATAAAAATAGATCCACCTTGATACAACTGATTATTCCTGTTGTATATGGGTTTTTATTCTCTTTGACAATTATATATTTTATCAAAGGGCAACTTTCTTTGTTAGCTCTTGGTATAGGTGCAATTGTATTGGGTGTTGCTTTAAGTTACTGCCTTCATGTAATTACTCACTATAAACATGTTACAAACCCTGTTAGAGTGCTTCAAGAACAAACTGTTCCTATTTTCTTAGGGTGCCTAACTACAATAGGTTCTTTCGTGAGTCTTACCTTTACAGAAGCTGAACTTCTAAAAGATTTCGGTTTATTTGCCTCTTTTGCTCTAATTGGCACTACCATTTTTTGCCTATTCTTCTTGCCGCAATTTCTAAACCCCGAGAAGAATCAACGCTCCGAGAAGGCCTTCGAAATCTTGGAAAAAATAAACTCCTACCCTTTCGAAAGAAACACTTATCTAATTATTGGTATTGTTGTTATCAGTATCATTTGCTTCTTTACTTCTCGATACGTTAAATTTGATTCAGACCTTACACATATTTGCCATTACGAAAAGAGTGTTTTGGAATCTCAAGCTTTATTGGAAAAACATACATCCGAAGGTTATAGAACTGTCTATTTTGCAACAACCGGCGAATCATTGGACTCTGTTATAGCCTATAATGAACAACAGAACGTAATCTTAGAATCTCTTAAAAATTTAGATTTAATTAAATCCTATTCTTCCGGAAACAAAATGTTGTTCATATCTTCAGATGAACAAGAAAAAAGAATAGAATTATGGAATAAATTCTGGACCGAAACGAAAAAAGAGCAAGTTTTAAAGGATCTTAACACTGCTGCTCTTCAAAATGGATTCATGCCGGAAATGTTCTATCCATTCAATAATTTACTTAATTGTGATCCTCAGGTATTATCTCTTCCGGAATCTAATGCTTTGCCTTCATCTATCAAAAGCAATATGGTGGAATATACAGACGGGAAGTACTTGATGTTTACTCCGGTAATCCTTAAACATGAAAATAAAAAAGAGGTCTGCGATAAGATAACTTCTCAAAAACATAATGTTGTAATTGACCCGTATTACTACACCAGCGATATGGTAAAATTGGTGCATGACGATTTTGCTATTACCTCGAATATTTCTTCTTTATTTGTATTCATTGTTCTTTTAATAGCATTTAGAAGTCTGATTATCGCCATCATAGCCTTCCTTCCTATGTTTTTAAGTTGGCAAATTGTTTTGGGTATCATGGGTCTCTTTGGCATAGAATTCAATTTAATTAACATTGTTATCTCTACTTTTATTTTTGGTATCGGTGTTGATTATAGTATCTTTATCATGGATGGTTTGCTATCCGACTTTAGAGTAAAGAAAAATGTTTTAGTCTATCATAAAACAGCCATAATATTCTCGGCTTTCACGCTAATTGTTAGTATCTCATCTCTATTGTTCGCAACTCACCCGGCTGTTAAATCAATTGGTATCTCAACTTTGATAGGTATGAGTTCTGCTGTCTTGATTTCTTACTCTTTGGAACCATTCTTGTTCTATTGGTTGATTAAAAGACCTGTAACGAAAGGTAAATCCCCTCTTACCGTTTTCAATATTCTACACGGAGATGTCTATTTTAATAGAAAAAAAGAGATGTCGAACAAACAGCAAATACGTAATAACTATGAATACAAAGGTATTAATGTTGAAAAAGAGCTAAAAGAAGAACTTACAATAACTCATAATTATAGGAGCTTTAACAATGTTATTAATAATGATCTCGAGAGTGTTTTAGAGATTAATTGCGGATATGGATACAAGAGTTATTGGTTCCACATCAACTATCCTAACGCTGATGTAATTGGTTTTGACAAAGCGGAAGATAAGATTGAAATTGCTCAGAATTGCTACTTAAAAAATGACAAAATCAAGTTTACAAACAATAATGAAATAGTAAAAAACAAATTTGATTTAGTCATTATAAACGAAGGAGCGGATCTATCTATGGAGGGATTAGATGAATGCATCTCTCAGTGCAAATACCTTATAATAGATAATAATGTTACTTTGAAAAAAGAATTATTGAATGAATTCATCGAAAAAGAAAGAGATGATAAGTTCACAACGCTGTTAGCTAAATTTTTATACTAATGAAATTCGATGTTGTCATAATTGGTGCCGGTCTGGGAGGGTTGGAGTGTGGATACATTCTTGCAAAAAATGGCTATAAGGTGTGTATATTAGAACAAGCTCCCGTCTTGGGCGGATGCTTGCAAACATTCAAACGCAGAGGTACTGATTTTGACACCGGATTTCACTACATAGGGGCTTTGGGAGAGGGACAATCTTTGCGTCGAATATTTGACTATTTTAATCTCATGCACTTGCCTTGGCAAGAGTTAGACAGGGATTGTTTTGATGAAGTTGTAATAGGAGAAGAGAGTTTCCCTTTCGCTAATGGAAGAGAGCAATTTGTTGAGAGATTAGCAGAATACTTCCCTAAAGAGAAAGAGAATTTAAAGAGATATATTCAGGTGCTCAAGGGTGTTGGAGATAACATTTTTAATAGCTTAAAACCACGAGAAGCGGCAGAATTTTATCAATCCATGCCTTTTACAACCTCTGCGAAGTCTTTCTTGGAAGAGACGATAACAGACCCTAAATTGAGAATGGTTTTGGCAGGAACTTCTCTTAAAATGGAATTACATCCCAATTTACCTCTCTACATCTTTGCTCAAATTAATGATTCCTTTATTCAAAGCGCATGGAGAATTAAAGGAGGAGGGCAGCAAATTGCAGACTCTCTGGCAAAAGAGATAGAAAATATGCACGGGGTTGTCAGATGCAATGCTAAGGTTGTGGAATTAAAAGAAGAAGATGGCAAAATTAGGTATGCAATTTTAAATAATGGAGAAGATGTTGAAGGGGATTTATTTATTTCAGATGTTCATCCACAAGCAACTCTAAATTTAATTAAAGAGAGCAAACTGATAAGAAATATCTATAGGAGAAGAATCAATAATATCCCCAATACATTTGGAATGTTTACTGCAAACATTCAACTAAAAAAAGATTCTATCCCCTATCTAAATAGAAATCAATACTTGTACAAAACTGATGATATTTGGAATTTTCACCTCAGAAGAAACCAAGTAGAGGGACTATTAGTTAGCTACCAAACACCTGAAAATGACTCTCAATACGCTCATAATATTGATTTATTGACTCCAATGACTTGGGAGGAAGTAGAAATGTGGGAAAATACAAGAATCATGAGACGAGGGGAAGATTACGAAAATTTAAAGAAGAAAAAAGCTTCTGAATGTATTGAGATAGCATCAAAAAGAATCATAGGACTCAAAGAAAGTGTGGAAAATTTATACACAAGTACACCTCTTACCTATAGAGACTATACCGGAACGGCCTACGGCTCGGCCTACGGAATACAAAAAGATCACTCCAATTTGATGACTACGATGTTAACACCGAGAACCCCCGTGCCGAATTTATTATTGACAGGTCAAAATTTGAATCTTCATGGCATACTGGGTGTTTCTATGACCTCTTTTTTAACGTGTAGTGAAATTTTAGGACATAAAATAATACAAAAAGAACTTAATTTTTAATATCTACCAAAAGTTTGGCACGATATTTGTATTTTAAATTATAGAAAGGAAAGACTTTCTATCAGATTTGAAATAATATAAGAACAATATAATGCTGAAAAACGCATAACAAATTACCAACATTTAATTTTAATCGTCTATATAATTTTAATTAAATCTAAATCTAGAGTTATTAATTTCAATTCGTTTTATGTAAATTAATTCATTACATCCATCATTGCGAGAGCAACGATGGATGTGTTTGATTTTATAGCTATCTGTCATTGCATACAGAAATCGCCCTAATCTTATCCGCATATTCGTTCCTCCCCTCTGCTGTTTTGTATTTCTCGACACTATTGGATGGAACGTAGATTGTTTGGATAGCAAACCTATCAATTTCTCTGGTACTCGTACCAAAGGCGTACATGCCGATAATCTGGTCCGCCATGCCTTCGGCCAGTATTGTCTCTCGCTTTCGCACTGATTGAGGTTAAAAACTGCCATCACGGTCTCGAGGAGTCTCAACGGTAACTTCACCATACTGCGTCTGGACTGTCTTGGACATCTTGCCGTTACTACGATTGTCGCGTTCTCTGAATTCTACACACTGGCGAGCAGCCATCTCACCCTCAAGAGCAGCATTCAGTGTACATAACAACATGGGAGCTAATGCTCCTCCTTTCCTAATCAAAGGCTGCCTTGTACGCAACTGTTCAGCGGCCAACTTGTAATCAAATTCTTCGTGTGTCATAATAATTTAAACTATGTTGTAATACTATTTTATTGTTCCTTGACACAGTTTATTTACACTATCGAAAAGATGAATTCAAAAGCCTCCGACACTGCCTCATAGGTTAATGTCTATACCCGTAAACAATGAATGTTTGTTCCGATTCATCATACTCATACGGAATACTGTGTTTCTGTAATATCTCCAAAAATAAAGATTTATGATCATAGGTCTCAATTTTATCCGGCACAAGCCGACCTATATATTCACTAATAGTCTGGACATGTTTTATTTTCATCCATTCTATCTCCGACAAATCCAAAGCATTATACACAAGATTCTCATCATAGCGCAAATCCCAGAAATAATTAGGAGCAGATTTTTCAAATAACGTTTTATATTGCACGCATTCCCAAGGTGCTTTCTCCTTGATATCATTTATCAATTCACACCATTTTGTATTGTTCATAAAAGAAGCAAGACCATTTTCTTCTACAAATAATTTTATTTTCTCTCTCAAAGTCTTCTTGTTTCTATACTTCCCATCTTCTATATCATCTATGATGTGCTGCAAACATTTGATAGAATCGTCATCTGGTCTAGTAATACGATATGTAGGAGATAATATCTGACTATCTCGCATAACATAACTGTATCCCCAGCAATATTTAGAACTCTCGACCATAAAATGGATACCACCTTTCCATTCTATGTCGAGCACCTTTCTCCAACCACTTTCATTTGTTTTATCTATCGGCAGAATCTTACCGCTTCTTGGATCAAGCGTTTTGCATAACAACTCGTAAAATGAATCCTTATCAATCGACATATTTTCAATTTTATAAAAGTCTTGTTATAAAATAATTGATTCTTAGAGATTTCCAAAGTTACGCAAAGACCAATGAAATATATAAAATTAACGCAATGGGTAAATTTAGAAAAAAAATGGCATTGTCTTCAATCCCTCTATTATTCTGACTAAACAAGTAATTTAGATTTAAAAACAAATTACTCTACAGATATTTCCACAATAATCAGGATTGAGAGGGAAGCAAGAAGAAAGCGTAGTAAAACTAACAAATAAAAAAGGGACCATTCGAAGAATGATCCCTTAAGATGG
>SUWZ01000005.1 GCA_015061185.1 Bacteroidales bacterium | reverse complement strand
CCGCCGCATAGCTTCCCCCGCAGTGTTTTTCATAATATCTTATAAAAAAATCTTGCGTTTCTAAATGGAATCTTCAAAATAATTAAAGGTGGACTCTATAAATAAAAAATTCAAAAAGTACTGAAAAGTTCGCCCTTGATTTTTATTTTTTTTATTATAAACGGTAAATTTATAGAGCTTACCTAAAATTCCTTATTCTTCACTTTTTGAAGTATCTCGACAATATATAGTAATACCTATTGGGTAGCCATTCTTTGAGTTTGGGAATATAGGTGTCTAAATTTTTTCTTTCCGGCCATATTGTTGCATCGTGTTTAAACGATTCTTGACAATAGTGATAGTAGGTGTCGATGAAATCGATTAATTCAGGAAGACGCCCTTCAAAATCCTTGCAAAATTGGCTGTAATGTCTTAAAAAATACTCGTTTTTCATCATTTGTCCAAAAAAATGTCTTCCGCTATGAGATATGGTTGAGCCTAATTCGTTGACCGGTTCCCAGCTAAATGGTTGTTTGTATTGCTTGAAATAGTCCAAGTCTGTTTCATACGAGTAGGCATAGTCGAAGTCCCATAGAGGACCCATTTCAAACTGAGCTCCTAATGTGTCTTGTCTGTATAGGAAAAGGCTTTTCGGATGATTAACCTCCAGGTTCATTGAAAGATCATAAACAAATGTCCATTTTATTAAACTTTCTAAATCGATGTAGTTTAAAAATGCCTCTCCGCTATCTTTCATGATTGAATATTCAAATTCGTTGAAATCTTTTAAGTAGCGAGATAGCAATAGTTGGGCAGAATCCGGACTATAGTCGTTCAAATCGGGATCTTTTACTTGTACAGGAAGCGAACAAATCTCTGACTTTCCTTTGTAATCTTCATCGAAATAGCTGTCTAATTCTAATAGATAGGCTCCGGATGTCTCTTCGATATCTACACTGTTATTAGCAATGCCAATTTTTTCGGTAAACATATAATTGCCAAGGTATTCGTCGTTTATATACAATTCCACAGGAATGATGTTATTGGTATATTTTACTCCAATTATATGTCCCATTTTCATTGAAACTGCATTACACATCAGCGAACGGTCAAGTGCATTGGCCAATAAAACCCAATTTTTACCTTTTTTTAAATCGAATGGTTTTCCTTTGTTGTATAATTTTAATCGGTATGGTTTTTTCTTATAAGACCAAGTTGTGTTGCCTCGTCCTTTTATGTAGGTTGAATCTATAAACTCCTCATAAACTCCATTGGATGAAATCTTGATTAAGGCTTTAACGTATGTCTCTTTACTTTTGATTTTTACTCCATTCTCTGTATAAATATCTACTCGACATATTTTAGCTGTATCGAGAGGGAAATGGATGGCTACGCCAACTTGGCTCTTCTTTGGAAGGTAGGATATTCTTCCATTGCTTATCGTGTCGATTACAATAATATTTGAATCTTTCAGCGTAAAATAGAGGGTGTCTTTAAAGTTTATAGGTGTGATTTTACTTTTTATTTGGAGAGTATCTAACCATACACTAATACCCGGGTCTATTTGAAAAGAGGGTACTAAGTAGTGACCGATAGTGCTTACAGCTCCTCTCCAAATCCTATTTTCCAAAATACAATCAACATCTGTTGTTAATTGAGAATTGAACTTGTTGTTGAAATGAAAAACTTTAAATTGGGGTGGCTCTGGAGGTACAAATTGTCCTAATATTATTTCATTGGTATTTATGCAGATTGTTGTGTCGTTTTTTAGATAGATGGTCTGTTGGTTTTGATTAACGACAGAACTATCTATGATATTCAGTGGAATCTCCCAATATGATCCATTGTTTTTTTTGATATAAAGCGATGATTGATTATTGCTCAACATAATCTGTGTCGAGAAAATCAGAAATAATATTGGAAGAAATATCTTTTTGTTCATTGTTGCCTATTTAATTTTGATGAGAGTTCTATAAATTACGCTATTTATTTTTATGTTGTAAAAATTTTTTTCTGATGCTTTTGCCTGCGTATTTATGCTTTTTACATTATAAATGGTGAATTTATTGAACTAAATTTTACTTATTTTGCTCTATTCGCTCAGTCTCGGTACCTTAAATCTATTTTTAGTCTTCTTTTGCAGAAAATAGTGGACTATTATCAAAAAAGGAGAATAAAAATAGGTTAAAAAGAATCTCAAAGAAGCCGAAAATAAGAGAGTGAAACTCTAAATTTTTTTTAAAATAAAATTTAAACAGCTTCTTATAGAACCTACCTAAATTTTTCTTTTGTATTAAAAACTATATAATATCATCTAATTATTTGATATTCTATAAAATAATCATGTCTGATGTATTGTCATTGACGCAAAGAAAGAAAAAATATTGCAAATAGAAAAGAAAAAATGAGAAAACCCTATTCAAACATTTTTCAGAGAATTGTTGTTAATCTAATCGAGTTTTAAAATTAGGTAAGTTCTTAAAATTCTTTAGGATGATTGGAAGGTATTGTAAAATTCAAGGTATCATAATCTTAAAGAGGGTTTGTGAATTCATTTTGTGGATTTTTTGAAGTTACCTTAACCAATAAATAGAGACTATGTTTAATCAAAAATTAAAAAAAATGAATATCTCAAAAAAATTTATTTGTTTAGTATTACTAATGGTTGCTCAAATGATTTCGAGCAGTGTGTTGTATTCACAATCAGAAGAGATGGATTGGGCTTATGAGAATAAAGATGTGTTGATGTTTGGTTCTGAGGAGGTGGATAATGACACTATTCGAGCATTATTTTATGCTTTAAGAAACTTAGAAAGAAACACGCCGGATCAGCCCGGAATTATTTTCTCGTCAAAAAATGGGAAATTTCACTTTGGAGTAGGAGGATATGTAAAGGCGGTAGCTTCGTATGATTTTGAAGGTGTTGTCAACTCTCCAGATTTTGTAATATCAAAAATTCCTACCGGTGATGAGGTGAAAGATAATCAAAAGTTGCGTATGGATGCGAGTACGAGTAACTTATCATTCAAGGCGATTTTAGATACAGAGCGATTGGGTATTGTGGAAGGTTATTTTTCTGCAAATTTCAGAGGTTCATCTTTAACATTTCAGTTACAAGATGCTTATGTTCGATTTTTAGGAATTTTGGCAGGTTATGCTCCATCAACGATGGAAGACTTAGAATCAACTCCTGTAACAATCGATTATCAAGGTCCTAATGCAGAAACTTTTACAAGAAATACTCAAATTAGATATACGGCAGATTTTAATGAACATTTGCAAATGGCTGTGGCTTTAGAAATGCCTCACTTTGATCCAAGTTATTCGCAAACAACAGCAGCATGTAATCAAAGAGTGCCGGATGTACCTTTGTATTTTCAATACTCTTGGAAATCAGGAAGTCACATTCGTTTAACCGGATTGTTCAGAGATTTAAGATATTTGGATGTAACAAAAAACGAATATAAAGACAAATTAGGGTGGGGAATCCAATTAAGTGGTTCGTCTCATTTCTTCTCCAATAAGCTCACTTTGTATTATCAAACGGTATTAGGTCAAGGTATTTCTGAGTACATTCAAGATTTATCCGGTTTATCTATAGATATGATTCCGAGTAAGGAGGTGCAAAATAATTTGAAGCTAGTACCTTGTTATGGTTGGTATTTTGGTGTTCAATATAATTTCTTGCCGAACCTTTTCAGCTCTGTTTTGTATAGTCAAGTAGAAGTTGACCCTTCAAATAATGAGATTATTTATGATCAAATGTATAAAAGAGGCCAATATTTGGTAGCTAATCTTTTCTGGGATATTATTCCAACAGTACGCGTTGGTGTAGAATATCTACATGGTAGATTAACGCATCAATCGGGAGCAGATGGAAATGCGAATCGAATTCAAGCGCAAGTTCAATATAATTTTTAATAGTGGACAAAATTATCCATAAATTAAACTCGTTATAATTTCTTAATACATAACTTTTTCATTTTAATTCCACCTTTCTCTTTGACCGATTCTATCGTGAGGTAGGATCGGTTTGGTTTTAAAGTATTTCAATTAGAGTCAAATCAATTCTAAAATTAAGGGCGAATACCCTCAATCAGATATTCGCCCTATCAAAATTTCAGTATCGTTTTATTATTTACCTCTGATTATTTCCATGCCCTTTTTCAAAGCCTCTTCATTCATTGGAATTAAATGATGATGTCTTTCAGGCAAAGTTTTTTTCAAGCCTTTCAATACATTTTCCAATTCCACAATTGGTCTGATTTTAAGCAATCCGCCTAAGATAATCATGTTGAAAGACTTAGGAGCATTCATTTCAATGGAAGTATCCATTGCGTTTATCTTGTAGATATTAATATCTGTACGAGTAGGTTCTGATGTGATACCGTATGGATCGTAGATTAAAGTTCCTCCCGGTTTTACAGCTTTTTCGAACTTATCCAACGATTGTTGGTTCAAAATAATAGCTGTATCATATTGATTTAAAATAGGAGAACTAATTTTCTCATCACTTAGGATTACAGTAACGTTGGCAGTACCACCACGTTGTTCCGGACCGTATGCCGGCATCCAAGAAACCTCTTTTCCTTGCATTAAACCGGAATAGGCAAGAATTTTTCCCATTGAAAGGACGCCTTGTCCACCAAAACCTGCAATGATAATTTCTTCTGTCATTTTTCTTTTATTTAGATGTTAGCATCTTTATCTTTTAAGTCACCCAATGGATAAGCAGGGAACATATTCTCTTCCATCCATTTATTAGATTTCTCCGGAGTCATTTTCCAGCCGGAAGAACAAGTGGATACAACCTCTACAATATTTGCCCCACCTTTCCCGTCCATACAATTTTCAAATGCTTTTCGGATAGCTTTTTTTGTTTTTCTTACTGCAGCAGCTGTATGTACGCTTTGACGTGTTACGTAGCGCATACCCTCAAGTTCCTTTAGTAAGTTGGTTATTTTTAGAGGGTAACCATTCAACTTTACATCTCGTCCGTATGGGCAAGTAGCTGTTTTCATTCCCTCTAAAGTTGTCGGAGCCATTTGACCACCGGTCATACCATAGATACCATTATTTACGAAGATAATTGCAATACTTTCTCCACGGTTGCAAGCATGAATAGTTTCTGCTGTTCCGATAGCAGCTAAATCTCCATCTCCTTGGTAGGTGAAAACCAATTTGTTAGGACGAAGTCTTTTGATAGCTGTAGCCATTGCCGGAGCACGTCCGTGGGCAGCCTCTTCCCAATCTATATCAATGTAGTTGTAAGCAAATACTGCACAACCTACTGGGGTGATTCCGATTGCATTTTCGACAAGTCCCATCTCTTCGATAACTTCTGCAATCAATTTATGAATTACACCATGACTACAACCTGGGCAGTAGTGCATAGAGTTATCGTTCATAATATCAGGTTTCTTGTAAACCAGATTTTCGGGTTTGATTATATCCTCAATTGCCATTTTGTCGATTTTTTGAAATTACATCAATTTATTCTTTACTGCTTCTACAATTTCGTCCGGAGTATATACTATTCCTCCCAAACGTCCGTAGTGTTCCACCGGCACCTTCCCATTCACTGCCAAGCGAACATCTTCAACCATTTGTCCGGCATTCAACTCAACCGTCAACATCGCTTTTACTTTGTTTGCATATTCTGCTATTGCTTTTGTTGGGAAAGGCCACAAAGTGATTGGGCGTAGTAGTCCCAATTTTATTCCCTTTTCACGTGCAATTTGGCAAGCCTTTTGACAAATACGTGCGGACGAGCCGAAAGCTACCAATAAATATTCTGCATCTTCGCACATTATCTCTTCGTAGCGAACCTCATTCTCTTCAATGGCTTTATATTTTGCTTGAAATCTCAAGTTGTTTTGTTCCATTGCATCTGGTTGCAACTCCAAAGAGGTGATAATATTGGGTTTTCTGTTTTTAGGTTTTCCTACAGCTGCCCATGGACACTCTTTTTCAATCTCTTCATCTGTTCTTCTTGGTTTGAAATCCGGAAGAACCACCTTTTCCATCATTTGTCCAATTACTCCATCAGCCAAAATGATAGCCGGATTTCTATATTTAAAAGCCAAATCAAATGCCAATCCAACAAAATCTGCCATTTCTTGAACAGAAGCAGGTGCCAAAGCTATTAAACGATAATCTCCGTGTCCTCCTCCTTTTACTGTCTGGAAATAGTCGGCCTGACTTGGTTGAATTGTTCCCAATCCCGGTCCACCGCGCATTACATTCACGATTAGAGCAGGTAGTTCTGCTCCTGCCAAATAGGATACTCCCTCTTGTTTTAATGAGACTCCCGGACTTGATGATGAGGTCATTACTTTTTTTCCGGAACCGGCACCGCCATATACCATGTTAATGGCTGATACTTCACTTTCAGCTTGTAAAACGACCATTCCGGTTGTTTTCCAAGGTTCAACTTCCATCAAGGTCTCTAACACCTCCGACTGAGGAGTAATAGGATAACCGAAGTAACCATCACAACCGCAACGAATGGCTGCATGGGCAATGGCTTCGTTTCCTTTCATTAATTTTACTTCTTCACTCATTATTATATATAGAAACTATATTGTTGTTATTTGTTTTGTTGTTCTTGAGTTTGAAAAAACTTTTCTAAAACAACTCCCAAGAGTTTTTCTAATCATGTAATAGGAGCGATAGTCTATATTTTTTCAAAAACAACCTCTAATGAATTTTAGTCAATTTTTGTCTTGTACACGGTAATGCAACCATCAGGACATACAATTCCACAACTAGCACATCCAATGCAGGCATCCTCGTTTTCCATAATTGCAAAATTGTATCCTTTTGCATTTACTTGTTTTGACATTGCCAATACGTTTGCCGGACATGCAACTACACATAATCTGCAGCCTTTACACCTCTCTTGGTTAACTACAATCGCACCTTTAAATTTTGCCATTTCAATTTTAATTTAATTGATTTTTCTTTTCGTTTGCAAAGGTATATAAACTACTTTTTTCTTGCAAATTTTCAACTCTTAATAATAAATAAAGAGGCATTTTTATTCAAAATACCCCTTTATTTTATCTAAATTCTATAAATCTATTCAATATGTTATTTGAAGCAAAATGAATTCATTCGTATCAAAAATAAATTTAATAACACATTTTACTTACTATTTATAGAACCTACCTATAATCGAGAGTCTGATGGATTACTTCTCGCTAGCCATTTCTTGGTCTATCAAGATTCTTCCACAATATTCACATACGATAATTTTTTTTCTTAAACGAATATCCAATTGTCTTTGTGGTGGAATCTTATTGAAACATCCTCCGCAAGCATCACGTTCTACAGCTACAACAGCAAGTCCATTACGTGCGTTTTTACGGATTCTCTTGAATGCATTCAATAATCTCTCTTCAATCTTTCCTTCGATTTGCTTTGCTTTTTCACGCAACTTTTCCTCTTCTTGCTTTGTTTCGGAGATTATCTCGTCCAACTCAGACTTCTTTTGTGCTAAGTCTTCAGAACGATCATTAATCAATTCTTGAGCACGTTCTAAGTCTTCTCTTCTTTGCTTAGTTGCTGCGTTAAACTCGCGAATCTTTTTCTCGCATAACTCAATCTCCAATGTTTGAAATTCAATCTCTTTTGAAAGATTTTCGTATTCGCGGTTATTACGAACATTCTCTTGTTGACCCTGATAACGTTCAATCAAACCTTTTGAAACTTCGATATCACTCTTTTTGCCGGTGATTAAGGTCTCGAAATTGCGGATATCCTCTTGCATGTGTGCAATACGTGTGTTTAATCCTGCAATCTCATCTTCTAAATCTTGCACTTCCAATGGAAGTTCTCCACGCAATGTTTTAATCTTGTCGATTTCTGAATCAACTAATTGCAAATCGAAAAGTGCTCTTAACTTTTCTTCCACTGAAATCTCTTTTGTTCCTTTTACTGACATACCTTATATGTATTTTATCGGATTTGTTTTATAATCTGTAAAATGAATTGCAAATTTAGGATTTATTTTTGAAACTATATCAAAAAATACATCTTTTATGTATTGTTCTGACTCAAAATGTCCAATATCTGCCAAAATTAAGTCGTTTTTAACCTCAAAAAATTGATGATATTTTATATCTCCTGTCAAATAAATATCCACTTGGTTGGCTATTGCATCCGGAATAAATTCGGAACCGGAGCCACCACATAGTGCAACTTTTTTTATTTTTCTCTCCGTTGCAAAGCGTGTATGGCGGATGCAGCCTACGCCTAATTCTTGTTTGATTCTGCTTAAAAAATCAATTGCTCTTTCTTCTATGGGTAATTCTCCGATGTAGCCTAATCCATAACTTCCGTCTCCTTCTGCTTTTAATATCTTTCCATTTATCAGTCCTATTTTTTTCGCTAAAATAGCACTAACTCCTTTATATGCTTTATCTACATTGGTGTGTGCAGAATAGATTAAAATATTATTCTTAATTGCTTTGATTAGGCATTTTTGTATATAATCATCTCCAGTAATCTTTTTTATTCCTCTGAAAATTAGAGGGTGATGACTTAAAATAAAATTACATCCCAACGCAATGGCTTCATCCACCACATCTTCTGTTACATCAAGCGTAATCATCAGTCCGGTTACCTCTGTATGCGAATCTCCTACTTGAATGCCACAATTGTCGTACGACTCTTGTGTCGATAGAGGGGCAAAACTTTCAATTTCTCTTATAATTTCAATTGCTTTCATGACTCTCTCTTGCTACATTTAAGTGTTATTACGGTGTATTGTGGGTCCATTCCAATTCGTCCCGGAACGCCTACGCATCCAATGCCCCTTGATACAAATATATATTGATTATTTTTTTCGTATAAATCATCCCAATAATCAAATGCCCAGCTTGCGGGCGACCATTTAAACCAAGGAGTTTCTATTCCAAATTGCGATGCATGAGTGTGTCCTGAGAGGGTTAACTCAATGTTGGTTAAACCACAAATACTATCACCCCAATAGGTAGGATCGTGTGATAAAAGTATTTTTGTCGAAGTAGAATCAATTCCTTCCATTGCTTTATCTAATTGGGCTGTGTGAGTAAAGTATTTTCCCCAATTCTCGATTCCAATAAATGTTATCTTTTCATCTCCTCTTTGGATGATTTTGTTTTTGTTGAGTAATAAATCAAATCCAAAATCTCTGATTTTACTTCTTACTGCCATTTCATTCAAAGATTTTAAATCTTCATTGGACCATTGGTAGTAGGTACTATAATCGTGGTTTCCTAAAACGGCTAACATAGTATCTTTACTACGTAATTTCTTGAACAATGAAGACCATCCATTGCATTCAGAGGCAAAGCTGTTAACCATGTCTCCTGTAAATACTATGATATCTGCATTTTGTGCGTTAATCGAATCAAATAGAGGTTCTAATCTTTTTTGAGAAAGGGTGAAACTTCCTAAATGAAAATCACTTATTTGTACAATTTTGTAATTGTCAAAATTTTGTGGCAAATTAGGTAACGTGATTTCTACTTCTCTTTTTTCAAAATTAAAACGGTTATAATGAATCGCTTTCATGATTAACAAAAATGCTAATATGGCTACAATATATCCGGCATATTGAATTTTTCGCCATCTCTTTTTGGTGAGATAAAAGATTAAATCAAAAGTACAAAATAGTAGTTTTGGAATGTAAACCGCCCCCAAGATAGTGATAAACATCATCATCTTAAAGTTGGTTTCCGGAGTAGTTACACTATTAATATTAAATAGTATAATCAGCGATGTAATTAAAAAATAGGAAGAGATTATCCAGTGTAAAATCGAGGTTGATTTATGAACCCGATGATGCATGAACCTCTTGTGCAGATATAAATCCGGAAGAAATATCAGCAGTACAATAAATATGAGAAAAGAGGTGTATATATGCATTTTACTTTAATTCTAATGCGACAACATTTTCTACGTGATGGGTATGTGGAAACATATCAACCGGTTGAACTGCAGTAACTTTATACTTAACGTCCAATAAATTTAAATCTCTTGCTTGTGTTGCAGGATTACAACTTACATAGACTATTCTTTTGGGTTCTGCAGATAAGATTGTTTCAATCACATCCGGATGCATTCCATCTCTTGGGGGATCGGTGATAATAACATCCGGTCTTCCATGTTCTAGAACAAACTCTTTGGTAAGAATGTTTTTCATGTCTCCCGCATAGAACAATGTATTCTCTATTTGATTGTTTTTTGCGTTTATTTTTGCGTCTTCGATTGCCTCCGGAACATATTCGATGCCAATTACCTTTTTAGCTTTTCCGGCTACAAAACATGCAATTGTTCCTGTCCCGGTATATAAATCATAGACCAATTCGTTGCCGGTCAATTGAGCATAATCTCTCGCTATTTTGTATAGTTCGTAAGCTTGTTTGCTATTGGTTTGATAGAATGATTTGGGTCCGATTTTAAATCGTAGTCCCTCCATCTCTTCAAATATGTGGTCTTTCCCCCAAAAAAGATGTACCTCTTGGTCTGTTATGGTATCGTTGCATTTCCCGTTGATAACATAGAGCAAAGAGGTGATTTGAGGAAATTTATTTCTTAAATGGTTTAACAAATCCTCTCGCATCTCTCTATTCTCGTGGTAGAATACTAAAATCAGCATTACCTCTCCAATAGAGGAGGTTCTGAATACCATAGTGCGTAGAAATCCTTCGTGATTTCTTAAATCAAAGAATGGCAATCCTTTTTCGTATGCGTATGCTTTAATGGCATCTCGCACCTCATTACAAAGTTCGTTTTGAAGATAACACTTTTCAATATCCAATACCTTATCAAACATTCCCGGTATGTGAAAACCGAGTGCATTCATATTCTCAAAAGTAGCACCGGATGATACTTGTTCGTAGGTCAACCATTTTTTATTTGAGAAAGTAAATTCCAATTTATTACGATAAAAAATAGTGTCTTCTGAGCCTAAGATAGGGGATATTTCGGGCAGTTCAACTTTCCCGATACGTGTGAGGTTGTTAAAAACTTGTCGCTGTTTATGGCGAATTTGTTCTTCGTATGGAAGTATCTGCCATTTGCAACCTCCGCACACGCCATAGTGAGAACAAAAGGGTTCCGAGCGTTTGGAAGAGTAACTATGAATTTGGGTTACACGACCCTCCATATAGCTATTTTTTTTGCGTGTAACTTGTATGTCAACAATATCTCCCGGAACTACGTATTGAGTAAAAACAACCATCTCATTTACTTTGGCAATTGCTTTACCTTCATTGGCAACATCTGTTATTTCGACCTTTTCTAATAAGGGTAAATCTTTTTTTCTTCTTCCCATTGAATTTTCTATTTTTTAGTGCTTACAAAGGTAGGAATTATAAGTAAACAAAAAAACAATATAGACAAAAAAAGAGTAGATATGAAATGTGGGAATCTAAGATAATCTCTTTATTATCCGAAATAGATTTAGGGTAAAAAACTTCTTTAATAGGAGTAGCCATATAAACCATTGTTCTTTTTGTATTATAATAGTAATATTGGTATTATAGAGATTGAAGAAGTGAAATTTTTTAAATGGTTATAGGGCTTATTTTCTGATTTCGTAAGAAATGATTACCTTTGCACTTGCGTTTGAAGAGGTTTGAAATTTTTTAGAAGTTGTTTAAATTTTATTTTGAGCATATTTGTGAGAGTGAAACTTAAAATAAATTTTAACGGTTTCTTTTGTTGATTGACAAACTTCCATAGACGCAAATAATTGAAGAATGTATCATTTGAGAAGTTCAAAAAATAGATTGAAGACGTGAAGAAATATTTGGACCATAAAATTTTTGCAATGATTTCTGAAGTTGCGGACGAATTGAACGTTGAATGTTACGTAATTGGAGGATTTGTTCGTGATTTGTTTTTACAGAGAAAGTCTGAAGATATTGATGTTGTTGTTATTGGAAGTGGAATTGAGTTAGCAGAAAAATTGTCCAAGAGAATAAAGGGGAGTAAACTTTCTGTTTTTAAAAATTTTGGTACTGCTCAAATTAAGTGGAAAAATCTTGAAGTAGAATTTGTCGGAGCCAGAAAGGAGTCGTATCGTGCAGATTCTCGCAAACCTATCGTTGAAGACGGAACATTGGAGGATGACCAGAATAGGAGAGATTTTACCATCAATGCATTGGCTTTATGTCTTAATAAAGAGCGTTTTGGAGAGTTGATAGATCCTTTTGACGGAATTTCTGATATCAAAAATAAAATCATAAAAACACCATTAAATCCGGATGTGACTTTTAATGACGACCCTTTGAGAATGATGCGTTGCATACGATTTTCTGCTCAGTTGCAATTTTATATTGAAGAAAATACGTTTGAAGCTATTTCTCGTGTTAAGGAGCGTATCTCCATAATATCCAAAGAGCGAATAGTTGACGAACTTAATAAGATTATGGCGTCAAAGGTTCCGTCTATCGGGTTTGAACTGCTGAAGAGATCCGGTTTGTTGGAACTTATTATGCCGGATTTATATAAGCTTTGTGGCATAGAAGAGAAGGGAGGCCGAGCTCATAAGGATAATTTTTTGCATACAATGCAGGTGCTAGATTCTGTTGCAAGTAAAAGTGATAATTTATGGTTGCGTTGGGCTGCCTTGTTCCATGATATTGGTAAGCCGGTTTCCAAGCGGTGGGATAATCGTGTTGGTTGGACTTTCCATAATCATGATTTTGTGGGGGCTAAAATGATTCCTAAGATCTTTAGTCAAATGAAGTTGCCTCAAAATGAAAAGATGAAGTATGTGCAAAAAATGGTGGCTTTGCACATGCGACCGATTGCGTTGGTAGAAGAGGAGGTGACCGATTCTGCTGTTCGCAGATTATTGTTTGATGCAGGGGATGATATTGAAGATTTGATGTTGTTATGCGATGCTGATATCACTTCTAAGAATTTGGAGAAAGTGCGCCGTTATCAGGATAATTATCGTATTGTTCGAAATAAACTAACTGAAATTGAGCAAAAAGATAAAATTCGTAATTTTCAACCTCCTGTTTCCGGTGAGGAGATAATGAAGGTATTTGATTTAACTCCTTGTCGTGAAATTGGTGTGATAAAAAATGCTATAAAAGATGCTGTCTTGGATGGTGAAATTGCTAACGAGCATGATGCTGCTTATCAGTATATGCTTAAAAAAGCAGCTGAGTTGGGGTTGTATCCCAAAAATGTGTAATTAAAACTAATTAATCATGGATATCGAACATATAATTGAGCACGGAACAGTTTTTAGAAAGTCGAAGTCCAATAGTGACTCTGCAACTGATAAAAGAAAGACAAAGGCTAAGAAAACAACCTATATAAAGGGAGCTCATGGTTCCGGTTCGGCTAAAATGAAAGCTGAATACCGCCGAAAAAGGGCTAATAGGAATAAAGGGTAATTATTCTTTTAAGGGGTTATTGGGATGTTAAAAATTTAATGTAGATTTGAATGAAAAGTATCATATATAAACTATTTTTATTGTTACCCTTTTGGGGTGTAACATATAGTGTTTCAGCGCAATCGGCGTATAATGGTTGTCCTGATTTTATGGATATCAGTGCTTCTTATGTTGAAACGTACGTTGGAGAGACTGATAACCCTTTTGAAAAAGATAGTTTTGCATCTGAACGACATAACTTGATTGTTGAACAGGGTGTAGATCAAAATACCGGTGGACAATTGTCTTTTATTCCGAATGGAGAGGTGAAGTCGGTTAGAATTGGAAATGATGATATTGGAGGTGAATCGGAAGCGTTGGTTTATCATTTTACGGTAGATCCTGAAAATACATTGTTATTTGTGAATTTTGCTGTTGTTTTGGAGGACCCTGGTCATGATTTTGAATTTCAACCTCGATTTGTTGTTCGTGTAACCGACAAGGAAGGACGATTGGTGAGTGAATGTTCAGAGTATGATGTTTCTGCAGCCGCCGGAATCGAAGGATTTCAAGATTATTCCGGTCGCTACACCATGGTAAGATGGAGAGATTGGAGTAAATTTGGATTAGATTTGTCTCCATATGCAGGAGAAGAGGTTCAGGTGCAATTTATTACTTACGATTGTTTCCTTTATGGTCACTTCGGTTATGCCTATTTTACAGCCACATGTGCACCCAACAAAATTGCTATAGAAAATTGTTCTGCGGAAGGCTTTTCTATTTCTGCTCCCGAAGGATTTGCTAACTATCTTTGGGATAATGGTGATACAACGCAAACTTCATATAGGAAAGCGGGAGAAAATACAACCAATATCTATTGCGAAATAACTTCTGTGACAGGATGTACCTTTACTCAAAGTGCCTATATCAGTAATAGTGACGAAAATGGAGAGTCATTCTTTGTTGATACAATCTGTCAGGGGCAACCGTATAAAGAACATAATTTTGATTTGCCACCTCAATACAATGTTGGTACAACGAATTATTATATCACTTGTTTTGATCCAGCCACTTGTGCTGAAACAGGAACGTCCCGACTTCAATTGACTGTTTTGCAATCCTATTTCGATATTGAAGCAACTTTGTGTGAAGGAGAAGATTATAAAGAAAATGGTTTTAATATTATTCAACCTCCGGTAGGAGTTTTGTTTGACACCTTGCGTTACTATTCTGAATCAATGGGATGCGATAGTATGGTTTGTTTAAAATTAACTATCAGTCAATCTCTAAATCTTCCTAATACCATTATAGGGAATAAAACACCTTGTACCAATGAAATGGAAACATACTTCATAGAGGGGGATGATAATCTAACTAAGTTTGTTTGGGAATTTTCAGATAATGTAAAGTTATTGAGCGGAAATAATTCTCCGCAAATTAAAGTTTATTTTACTGATGATAAACCTGCTGAAATAATTTTAAAAGGGGTTAACGGATGTGGTACCGGTGCTGTTCCATTCGAGGTGAGACCAAGAATCTCTTATACAAATCATATTAAAGATACGATATGCGTAAATCAAGTATATGATAAGTATGGGTTTTTGTTGGGCGAAATGAAAAATACAGGAAAATTCAGTTTTACCAATAGGGAAAAGACAACTTTTGGTTGTGATAGTATAGTAGTATTGTCATTGGTGGTCTTAAATAATCCGACTCTATCTTTGGAGGTTATTCCTGATAAATCCCTCTATTGTTCTTCTGAACGAGTATTATTAAATGCAAAGGGGGATGGTGATTATATCATTCATGGTTGTGATTCATTAAAAGTTACTTTAGGAGATATTTACTGCTCTGATGGAACAATTGTTAAGTCTAAAGATTACGTAAGTAGCGGGAAACAGGGTGTCGGCGTTGTCTATCATGTGGACTATGAAACTGGGATTGCCTATGTGATGGATAAATCAGATAAATATAGAGATAATTCTTTGGTATGGAGTGAAGAATTGGTAGATATAGAAAATTTGAAAAATCATTCTAAAGCGAGGGAAATTTTAGAAGATATAGATGGTTTTTCAAACACCATGATAATCAGAAACTCTGGAGATAAAAATGCATATCCGTTGGCATGGGATATAGATGTAGAAGAGGGTTGGTATTTGCCTTCTATTGGAGAGTTAAGGTGGTTATTTGCAGCTCTTAATGAGGTTAATCCTTCTTTGAAATTGATAGGTGGACAAACAATGCGAATGGGGGAGAATGAAGGAGATTTTATCTATTATTCGTCAACAGAATATTCTGATTCTTATGTGTTATGTATAGATGAAACAGTTAATATAATTGGTTATTTCAAAGGTAATAAAGTTGCTAGTGTTCGTCAGACTCGTACCGTGAAGTTAAACAACATAGAACAACCCAAATATAAAATTGGTGATGTTATTACATGTGAAGATGGAAGAAAAGGAGTTGTTTACTACCTTGCACCGGATGGTATGTCTGGAGAAATTGTACTTTTGTATGATATGACAGGTAGTGCATATTGGAGTAGAAATTTTACAGATATACCAGAGTTAGAAAATAGAGGTCGTGGTAATATATATGGAATGTGTTTGGATGCTATAACAAGTTTGGACGGAAAAAAATCTACAGAAATAATTCAAGATTTTGCTAAACAAACTTCTACTTTGCATCCTGCTGCTGGAAATATGAAATATTTTGGTTTTTATTTGCCGACAGTTGGGCAAATGAATCGCATTTTTGCGCATTCTTCAATCATAGATCAAGTGGCAATAGCCAATGGTGGAGATGAATTGTCATTTAAGGATTATTGGACCAGTGATGAATTTAATGAAGAGTATGGTTGGTATTTTTCGATGATATATGGTTATCCCGATATTGACAAAAAGGATCAAAATATGCTTATTCGTCCTATTAGATATTTTGTGGTTTGTGAACCGGAAATTGAGTATCTCGAATCAAATTTAACATACAAATGGAGTAGTGGCGAAGTTTCTCCGTATTTAAATGTGATGCCGGAGACAACGACAAACTTTAGCGTAACTGTAACAACTAATGAGGGTTGTAGTACAACCTCATCAAAAACACTTGTTGTTCAACAGGCAGAAAAGGTTGTTTATGATCGTACAATTTGTAGTGGCGAGGTTTATCAAGATGACTATTTCAATGAGTCGGAAAGCGGTTATTATGAAAAGATAATTGAAAATGATGAATGTAATCAAATTATTGGACTAAATTTAAAAGTGATTGATAGTGAGGGAATTACTAAAATTGTAGATAATTCTTGTCAGGGTGGTACATACACTAAACATGGATTTTCTTTTACACCTACTGTAGTTGGAGTCATATATGATACCCTCTATTTGAAGAATCAAGCGGGTTGTGATAGCATTATTGCGTTGGAATTGAATGTGTTGCCAATGTCAAGAGATACAATTTTTGCAAAGGTTTGTCAGAACGAAGCTTTCGATCAAAATGACTTCTCCATTCCGCCATTCCAACCTGCCGGATTGAACTATTTTGAACGTATAGTGTCTAACGACAATCAGTGTCCGTATATATTGACACTTGCTTTGAGTGTTGATTCTCTTTACCAAATTTCGATTGTTGATTCGGCTTGTCAAGCATCACCTTACAAGAAAAACGGATTTGATGTTATTCCGGAGAGTGTCGGCTATAACAATTTTTATCTCAACCTAAAATCTACTGCCGGTTGTGATAGTACTGTTGCATTAAACCTAAGAGTGTTGGAGCGTTTTGAGACAATTTACAATGATACAATAATTTTAGGCGAAAAGTATCAGAGCAAAGACTTTGATTTGCCGGAACAATTGGAGATGGGTACTCATCAATTTAAGAATATTTATACATCTCAAACGGGTTGTGATAGTATAATTGTATTAAATTTGACAGTCTTAAATGATGAAGGAATCTTTATTCCAAATTCATTTACTCCATTAGATGCAAATGGAATGAACGACCACTTTATGGAAGGTTATGAGTTGTATATATATGACAGATATGGCTTGTTGATGTGTCATACAACCGATGGATGGGATGGAAAATATAGAGGTGAATATGCCGATCCCGGTGTCTATGTTTACACATTAATTTTCAAAAGCGGAAAAGAAAAACATGGAGTAGTGGAAATCTTAAAGTGAGTTTTATAAATTCACAGCTTAAAAATTAGTAATGTATATGTGGGTTGATCAGCTTTTGGTTAGTTATAAAACCCACCTTAAAAGTATAAGGAGGTATGAAGAAGATTTTGCAAATTGTTGTGTTGTTATTCATTGGAGGACTTTCACTTTTGTCTTGTCAAAATGAGGGGAAGGTTGCTAATAGTGAACTTAAAAAAGAAGGAGGTTTAAGTGCCTTTTTGAATAATACTGATATGTGGAATTATCTCTATGAAAATCAGTTTATTTCAGATATAGATTCATCCGTTTTTACGTTCAAAAATTTCAGAGCTTATAAAAATGGTAAGCAAGTTACCGAAGATTTGCAGGTGGATGATATGACCATCTCATCGGCATCGCTTTCCGGAATATCATTATCGGGTTCTAAAGCTTATTTGATTGTTGTGAAAGATGGTGTGAGCGATGGTATTATTGATATGTCTGACCCTAATAAAATTGAACAATACAAAGTACGTATTGAGAGTGAAAAATAGGGCAGAATAGGAGAAAAGAAAACGGGAGTCATACGTGGTGCGACTCCCGTTGTTTTTTAGCGTTGTTTACCCCATCTGGCTTGTTTCATTTTCCCAAAAGAGCGAACCACCGGCTGATGATTTAATGTTTTCTTGTCAAACGTGTTGTTCTTTGCTGTGGGGATTCTATTTCCCGTATTCCTAAAATGTGTTGGTGGTGGATTAAAGTCTGGGGCTGAAAAAGGTACAGGTCCAAAATCTCCCGGCATAGATGGAGGGAAGTTGTTGTAGTTATAAAGTGCGTTGTCTCCTGTCAGAATCACCTGCGCCAATTCGTTGTTTTCGCAATTTAAGTACACAAGATTAGGACAATTAGATAGATCTAAAACCTGAAGATTGTTATCATTGCACATCACTTGAGTAAGTGCATAACGGTTGCTTAAGTCTATGTAAGAGAGGTTGTTCCATGCACAATCAATCTTTATCAAATTAGGAACATCATCTACATTAAGATTGTATAATTGGTTACCGGAACAATCGAGATAGGACAAATTTCCACAGCCTAATAATAGCAATTGCGCCATATTGTTATTGGCACATAGTATGGTTTGTAATCCTCTTAGGTCGGTAACTGATAAATCTGTAATGTTATTGTTTTCGCAATTTAAATAGACCAATCCATTCACTCCAAACAAAGAAAGATTGGGAAGTTGATTGAATGAACAATCTAAATTTTCCAAAGAAGAACAATTTTGTACATTCAGTGTGGTAAGGCGATTATTATTGCAAAATAGTTCTTTTAAGAGGTTGCAATTACTGAAATCGAGTTCCTGTAGATCGTTGTCACTCACGTCGGCCATTTGTAAGTTAGGACAATCATTAACCGTCAATGAAAGCAGATAATTGTTGGAGAGATTAAGTTCTCTTAGTTCTTGGAATCCGGAAAGATTAAGCTCTCCTGTTAAGTTTTTTTTATGCCAGCGAATAGAAATGAAGTTATGACCATCCCATGTAATATCCGGCCAAATTGATGGGTCAGAAAGATTGGATATGCCTAAATGCTCTGCATTGGTAACCCCTTTTGCATTGCTCTCTTTTAAGAAATTTTGTAACACGGAAAGTTCATTTACTTGTCCGTGCAAAATCATCGAAAAGAGTACTGAAATGATAGATAATAGAATTTTATTCATAGCTCAAATTTTTATTGATAAACAATCTGTTAATGAATTTAGTTGGTTAAAATGCTGTTTAAATTTATTAAAGATAGGTTCTATAAGTCGGTTGAAATTAAAAAAATTAAGCGTCTATGTTCACACACGGACGCTTTTAAAATTAATCACATAAAACGAACTGAAATTATTTAATCGGCACATGTTTTTCTTTCAAAAGGTAAACCTCAAATTTTCTCTAAAACCGTGGTTTCATCCTTGATTCGTAAATAAAACAATGTAGAAATAATTTAGTTCGAAAATATATGAAATTTTTTTTGGGGGGGGGGAGGATAAAATTCCCCTCAACAGAGTTTTATAACGGTGAATTTATAGTTCTCACCTAAGGTAAGTTCTATAACTTTTATTCATTGTAATAAACATAATCGAGAATTATGGGCAGTATCTCTTTGTCGATTCCCTTTTCCAATAAATAGGGGATATCTTCAGAAAAAGCAACATTAAAATCAGAGTGATTATCTTTCATTGCGATAAAACTTTTCCTGTAGCGAGCCAAAGCCTCTTTTCTATTTCCTTCACATAGAGCTACGTGACCCATATTCAGCCAATCTTGTCCATCTCTTTCCGCCTCAAGAATCTTGTTGTAATATTTTTCTGCTTGAGACAATTTTCCGACAACAAACGAACACCATGCAATAGGTCGCCATACCTTCCGGCTATCGGAGGATAGATATTCGATTTTAAAAAAGTTTTGGAGCGCATCATTATAACGTTTTAATTCCAGTAAACAATACCCAATATTCAATGAGATTAGCAAATCATCAGGAGAAAGCATTTCGGCATGCGTATAAAATTCCAATGCTTTTTCCGGTTCTTTCAAAGAGCGATAACAAACACCAATTCGCTGTAAAGTCCATAGATTATCGGGGTGAATAATGTCAGAGCGTAAGTATAGATCCAATGCTGTAGTAAAATCTTTTTTGCATTGATAGCAATAAGCACATTTTTGCAAGATTTCCACATCGTTAGGTTTTTCCTTAAGCATTAGAGAGAAAAGTTCTATCGCCTCATCGTGAAAATTCTTCTTAAAATAGGTTTGTGCCAATGAACTTACAATCTCTTCTGAATCTTCTAATCGATTAAAATAGTAGGAGTGATACAAATGCAATTTCGACTTAAAAGGGTCTATAAAATCAGATTTGTAATTATTAAGTTTGAAAAAGCGATATAAATCTTGCATATATTGCTTACAAACAATGTCTGCTTTGTTATTTTTTGCCAACATATTATCTTCTTTGCTCAATTCTTCAAGTTGTTGCGACTCCATATTTAGATTGGAAGTGAACATCTCTCGATATTGAAGAGGCATCTGTACCAGCCCGAAAGCCAAAGAATATTTATCGGAGTTGCAGAGCATCTGACTTTTGCCAATGGAGGAGAATAATGTAAGCATCTCCGGATTTTTATGAAATTCCTCTTTGCAACAAGATTCAGAATAAGGCAAAAACCAAGTGTGAATGGAGCGGAAGAAACGATAATCTTTCATATTGGAAAAAGTGCTCATAAACACATCTGCACCCTCCATTTGAAGTTCCGAAAACTCCTGCATTTTATCTGTAATAGAGCTATCTTCTATTAAATTTTTCCATTCGGGATTTTGGTCCATTAGATTAAAATCGTCCATCTTAAAGTCCCCCAATTTTAATTTTTCTTGAATCATAGGACTTATTTTGGCAATTTGAGGAATAAAATCCTCTTGCATTTTTTTTGTGATTGTTTCGGTCTCTTTACTTCTAACCACTTGTAGAAATATAGATTTAAGACGCTTGGTCATGCCCTCAGCATTAAAGAAGGCAATAGACTTTTCCTGCAGCGATTGGTAGAGTTGAATTCTGAAGTTATGAATGTAAGCAGCAAGGACAAAACCTATCATAGCTCTGATAGCCACCTCTTCGTTTAAGTCTTTACTGAATGAAAGTAGCAACAAAAATTTTTTTTCATCAAAGGTTCTCATCAAACTCAAAGTAATAGCCGATACCACCAAACATTTATCAGAATAAATGATATTCAAGGAGTTAGCAAACGTTTGAGCCAACTCAAAATCTGAGGTCTCATATCTATCAAGCAGCCAAAAAAGATTAAAGAAAGACTCCATAAGTTCCTTGTGGCGGAGTAAAAGATCAAGATTTTCTTGTTGTTTCATGTTGGCATTAGCTATGAATTCACCATAATTCTCAAGAAGGGTTAAAGCCTCCGTGTCATATTTAACTTTTTGATATTGAGAATATTTTTTGAGTTGGTATGCATAATTATTGGGATTCTGCAGATAGAGATTTTCACGAACATCATCTGCAATAGAAAGCATATCCAGTTTGATTTGTTGGTGAATTTTTGCTTGTTCCGGGTCCACCACACCTGAAGCTACATATTGTAACATATAACGATAGGTATTTTCGACCTGACTTTTTTTATCGAGAAAAGTGGATTGCATAGAAGAAAGAATTGAAATCAAAGCAGTTAATTTATCAAACCCCTCTTTTAGGCGATTATCCACGACGGCACGACAAATATCGCGGTAAGTTATTTCTATTTCTTTATTGGTCATATTTATAAGTTCTTAAAGGTAATCATCTTCATACCTCCTATACAACATTTCAAAAAGCAATCAGTTGTCCTATCAAGGAAGCAAATGCAAAGATAGTTTTGTTTTTTTATGTTACCTAAATATAAATTCAAGAAAATCAGAAAAAAGAAGGATTTCTTGTGTATGTATGTTGCGCACTCGCAATTTTTTAAGTATCTTCGCCCTCAAATAGGAAGCGATGAAAAATATTCGTAATTTTTGTATAATAGCACATATTGATCATGGGAAAAGTACCCTTGCAGATCGTCTGTTAGAGTTGACACAGACTGTAGTAGGAAAGGATATGCAAGCGCAGGTGCTTGATGATATGGATCTTGAAAGAGAAAGGGGTATCACTATAAAGAGTCATGCTATCCAGATGGATTATCACTATCAAGGAGAGAAATATACGCTCAATTTGATTGATACTCCGGGACACGTTGATTTTTCGTATGAAGTGTCCAGGTCGATAGCTGCGTGTGAAGGTGCGTTGTTGATTGTTGATGCATCACAGGGTATTCAAGCGCAGACTATCTCCAATCTTTACATGGCATTGGAACAAGATTTGGAAATCATTCCGATAATGAATAAGATTGATTTGCCGGGGGCGATGCCGGATGAGGTGGAAGACCAGATTGTCGATTTGTTAGGTTGCCCTCGTGAATCGATACTTCGTGCAAGTGGAAAGACAGGAGAGGGTGTTAATGATATTTTAGCAGCTATTGTGGAGCGTATTAAACCTCCAGTAGGAGATCCTGATGCGCCGTTGCAATGTTTGATATTTGATTCTGTGTTTAATCCATTTCGAGGAATTATTGCCTATTTTAAAATTGTAAATGGTACAATCAATTCCGGAGATATGGTGAAGTTTGTGGCGACAGAGAAAGAGTATTTGGCGGATGAAATCGGTATTTTACGATTGGATATGGTGCCTCAAAAAAGTCTATCTGCCGGAAATGTGGGATATATCATATCCGGAATCAAAACATCCAAAGAGGTAAAAGTGGGTGATACGATTACCCATGTAAAAACTCCTTGTGATAGTGCAATTGAAGGTTTTGAGGAGGTGAAACCAATGGTTTTTGCCGGTGTTTACCCTATCGAAACAGAAGACTTTGAAGATCTTAGAGCTTCAATGGAGAAACTTCAGTTGAACGATGCTTCTTTAACTTTTCAGGCTGAGTCTTCGCTCGCTTTAGGTTTCGGTTTTAGATGTGGATTTTTAGGCATGCTCCACATGGAAATTATCCAAGAACGTTTGGATAGAGAGTTCAATATGGATGTGATTACAACGGTTCCTAACGTTCGCTATAAGGTTTATACCAAGAAGGGCGAAGAGGTGGAGGTACATAATCCATCCGGATTGCCGGACCCTACGTTAATTGAGAAAATTGAAGAACCATATATCAGAGCTTCTGTTATTACCTCAACAGAATTTATCGGTGCTATCATGTCTTTGTGTTTAGGGAAGCGAGGCGAATTGGTTCGTCAAGATTATATATCCGGAAATAGGGTTGAGTTGATTTATGATATGCCGTTAGGAGAGATTGTCTTCGATTTTTATGATCGTTTGAAAAGTATTTCCAAAGGTTATGCTTCGTTTGATTATCATCCTCACGGAATGAGAGAGTCTCGTTTGATAAAGTTGGATGTGTTGTTGAATGGAGAACCGGTGGATGCTTTGTCAACATTAACGCATATCGATAATGCTTATACTTTAGGAAAAAGGATGTGTGAAAAGCTAAAAGAATTGATACCTCGTCAACAGTTTGATGTGGCTATTCAGGCTGCAATTGGATCTAAAATCATAGCAAGAGAGACCGTTAAAGCGGTAAGAAAAGATGTTACAGCGAAATGTTATGGTGGTGATATTTCTCGAAAACGAAAGTTGTTAGAGAAACAGAAGAAAGGAAAGAAAAGAATGAAGCAAATCGGAACCGTTGAAGTGCCTCAAAAGGCTTTCTTAGAAGTTCTTAAGTTGGATTAAATTGTTTAAGGTGATTCTTGGAGTTGCCGTTATAAAGTATAATGTTTTTTTTTAGTTAAAATGAGAAATGTTTTAAAATTTTTGTGTCCTATTTTTTTTGTATTAGGATTTAGTTTAAATGCCCAAGATTTTGTAAGAGTTAATCAAGTTGGTTATCTTACAAAATCTCCTAAGGTGGCATTGATTGCCAGTTTGAATGCTTCTGATTTTCAAGTAAAGGAGGCAAAAACGGATAAATTGGTCTATTCCGGTAAGTTGGGTGAGGGGAAATTTTGGAACCTCTCTAATGAAACAATTCAAGTGGCGGATTTTTCTGCCTTGAATGAAGAGGGAGAGTATTATGTGGAAATCAATGGCGAAAAGTCGTATCCTTTTGAGATAAAGAGCGATGGATTGTTTCATGATTTGTCTGTATGGACAATCAAAGCATTTTATTTATGGCGTTCTTCTATTGCAATAGATTCTGCTTATGCAACCTTTAAGAATTACAATTTTGCTCGAGAGATTGGTCATCCTGATACAATGGTGTTTATCCATCAATCTGCGGCTACAGAGAAGAGAAGAACCGAATCAGTTATATCCTCTCCGAAAGGATGGTATGATGCCGGAGATTACAACAAGTATGTAGTAAATGCTGGAATTACTTTGCATAATATGTTGTTGGCTTACGAATTATTTCCGGATTATTATGATACATTGAAATTGAATATTCCGGAAAGTGGTAATGGGGTGCCGGACTTGTTAAATGAAATTCGTTGGGAGGTGGATTGGTTGTTGACCATGCAAGATCCTTATGATGGTGGTGTTTATCATAAACTTACTACTAAACATTTTTGCGGAATGGTGCAACCGGTTGATGATAAATTGGATCGGTACGTGGTGAAAAAATCAACGGCGGCGACATTGGATTTTGTGGCAGAGATGGCTATGATCTCCAGAGTTTACAAGAATGTGGATAAAGAGTTATCTAAAAAAGCATTAAAGGCTGCCGAAAAGGCGTGGAATTGGGCAAAATCCAATGCTGCAATATTGTTTACTAATCCGGAGGGAATTAGGACTGGCTCTTATGCTGATATGAATGTGGAGGATGAATGGTTTTGGGCGGCTTCTGAAATGTTTATTACAACAAAAGAAGAAAAATATTTCAAAGAGTTGGATTTCTTCCAAAAATTTGAAAGCCCTAATTGGAGTAAGGTGAATACTTTGGGGTTGCTATCGTTAAGGGTGCATTTGGACGATTTGCCGGAGTGTGCCGACAAGAACGTAATATCCAGAAAGTTTTACACATTGGTCAATGGATTGTATAATCAATATAAATTTGCGGGCGGTAAAATTTCATTGAAAAAATTTGAGTGGGGAAGCAATGGAGAGATAGCTGAGATTGGAGCAATTTTAGGTATCGCTTATTTGAAAGAAAAGGATGCGAAGTTTGCCGAAGGTATGTTGTCTCATTTTAATTACATTTTGGGATGTAATCCAACCGAATACTCTTTCGTGACAATGTTTGGAGATAAGTACCCGGAGAAACTACATGATAGAAGAATGGCGAGTGATAACTATAATTATCCTTTGCCGGGTTACGTTTGTGGAGGTGCCAACCCTAATCAAATATCGGATTGTGGAAGAAATAATTACCCTTCATTGGCTCCTGCAAGATGTTATTTGGACGAACAGTGTAGTTATTCAACTAATGAGATTGCCATAAATTGGAATGCTCCTATGGTTTTATTAACGGGAATGGTAAATAATATTTATAGTGCAAAATGAGAAAATTAGAAGTTACAGAGCTGAATCGAATTTCTGCAGAGGAATTTAAAGTTGTGAATAAATTGCCTTTGGTGGTAGTGTTAGATAATGTTAGGAGTCTGCATAACGTCGGTTCTGTATTTAGAACTTCTGATGCTTTCTTGGTGGAGAAAATTGTATTATGTGGAATTACCTCTTGTCCTCCTAATGCCGAAATTCATAAAACGGCATTAGGGGCTGAGTATTCCGTTGAGTGGGAATATTTCGAAAATACGTTGGAGGCTGTAGAGCTTCTAAAGAATGAAGGGTATTGCATCTATTCGATTGAGCAAGTCGAAAATAGTACAATGTTGGATGAAATCAAGTTGGATAAAAATCCTCAGCAAAAATATGCTGTAATTCTTGGCAACGAAGTGCATGGGGTTGCTCAAGAGGTGGTTGATGCTTCTGACGATTGTATAGAAATTCCTCAATTTGGTACAAAACATTCTCTTAATGTATCTGTCTCTGCCGGATTAATTATTTGGAAATTCTTTGAATTGTTAAAGTAATCGTGCCTATTTAAATGTAATCAATATTTTTTGTTATTTTTTTTCTTTGCTTAATTTGTTATCTATTAAATAAATAGAATTACGATCTAAAATTAAGTAAAAAAAAGTGACAATAAAGTTTGTAGAATCAAAATAAAGCAGTATCTTTGCAACGTCAAATGAGACATAAAAACGGCTTCGTAGCTCAACTGTATAGAGCATCTGACTACGGATCAGAAGGTTACAGGTTAGAATCCTGTCGAGGTCA
Source organism: Bacteroidales bacterium (assembly GCA_015061185.1). Taxonomy (GTDB): domain Bacteria; phylum Bacteroidota; class Bacteroidia; order Bacteroidales; family Paludibacteraceae; genus UBA1181. The sequence continues at coordinate 60,392 of SUWZ01000005.1, read as the reverse complement.
CTAAAAGGAGCGCGTTAGTGCTCCTTTTTTTATCTCTTTATAGTGCTATTTTTTGAGAGTTGAGAATGAAATTTATTTAATGAAAGTTGTTGTAATGACTTGTGTTTAAGGTGTTTATAATGTTTAAAATGAAAAAGTATTTTAAATTAATCTCTTTTGCTGTGATGGGTTGCATGTGCATCTCTTGTCAACCCACAAATAGTGAAAGAAAAAAAGATGAAAGTATGAATGTTGTAGAAAATCAAGTTAAATGTACTGTGGCAGTTGACTCCATTACGCAAGTAGGAGAGAGTCCGATATGGGACTATAAGTATAATCGCTTGTTGTGGATAGATACGCAAGGTTCTCTATTTATTTATACTCCTCAGGATGGAAAGAATAGGAAGATAAAATTGGATAGAATGATAGGAACTGTGGTGCCCTACAAAGAAGATACTGTTTTGGTGGGATTGCAAGATGGTATATATGAAATGTCTTTGACTACTAAAGAATTGAAGTTTATTGCAGATCCGGAGGGTCGTGATGCTGGAAATCGTTATAATGATGGGAAATGTGATGCAGAAGGTCGACTTTGGATTGGGTCTATGGATAAAGATTGCACACCTCTGAAGGCTGGCTTTTTTCTTGTGAATCCGGATGGAAGTTCAAAATCAATCTTAAAAGAGGTTACTATTTCCAACGGTGTAATTTGGTCGCCAGACAATTCTAAAATGTTTTATCAAGATACTCCAACCAGAAACATTACTGCATTTGATTTCGATAAAGAGAAGGGGGAAATTTCTAATCGTCAAGAAATTATTCATCTTCCAGATTCTTTTGGAACTCCTGATGGTAATACTATTGATGAAGAGGGTATGGTTTGGGTGGCAAATTGGGATGCTGCGTGTGTAACCAGATGGAATCCTCGTACCGGTGAGTTGTTGCAAAGGATAGATGTTCCGGCATTGAATGTCACTGCAGTTGCATTTGGTGGTGAAAATTTAGAAGATTTGTATATCACAACAGCTTCGTTATATATGCCGGAAGATAAAGCTTCCAATTATCCGCAAGCAGGAAAATTATTTGTTGTCAAACCGGGTGTAAGAGGAATAAAATGTAATTACTGGAAATTGGGTGATAAGTAGGTTGGTAGGATAAATTTTTTTTTGAAGATAATTAAAGAGTCGTTGTTTGCGACTCTTTTTTTTTGAAAAATCCGCTAATTATATGAAATTTTCTCTATATTTATAGATTCTTATTACTTTTGTATTAGATTGGTATATTTACGGCTAATTTTCAGATTTCCTTTTGGTATTAAGTAAACAAGACGATTAATATAATGGCTAAGAAAATAAAAGAAGAAGTACTAAACCTTGAAAATATTCTTTTCAAGTGCAGAGACATACTAAGACAAGCAAAGAACTCAGGCTCGTTCTTTGAAAAACGCGACATGATGCTTACTCTCGTGTTCCTCCGCTTTATGGGTGAGAAATACGAGGATGGCGTAGCATCGCTTCGTAAGCGGCTCATTGAGGAAGGCTTAGACCCGGACAATGAGGAAATTATCAAGGCTTTCTTTGATGATGCAACTTTCGCAGACGGCACTTTCGATTTGCCTGTAGAGGCTCGTTGGTCAACCATCATCAATACCGCAGCACCACAACTTAATGTGGCTCTTGATACAGCTTTGCGTAGTATTGGTGAAACAAATCCTACGCTGAAAGGTTGTTTCGTGGAAGGTACATTCACCCAGCGTAATCTTGGAGCCAATGACATGAAGAAGATTGTGGACGAGGTCAACAAAATCAGCCACAAGACGTTTGGTGAAGAGAAAGACCTGATAGGCCGTGTGTATGAGTACTTTCTGAAGGAGTTTGCCGTTAATGCCACTAAGGAGGAAGGTGAGTTCTACACGCCACATGACGTGGTGCAGTTGATAGCTACTGTTATTGAGCCTTTTGATGGCACATTGTATGACCCTTGTTGTGGCTCTGGCGGTATGTTCATTCAAAGCACCGACTTAGTGAAAGCCAAACAGGGCGACATCAGTTGTATCAATGTGTATGGACAAGAGAAGGAGGCTGCCACCTATCGTCTGGCAAAGATGAACCTCGCTTTGCGTGGTATCAGTCATAATCTGGGTTCGGAAAGTGATTCCGCTTTCACCAACGACTTGCATAAAGGTTTGTATTTCGACTATATTATGGCTAATCCACCTTTCAACTTGAAAGGTTGGTATAATGAGAACCTTAAGAACGATTCGCGATGGACGGATTACGCAACACCTCCGGAAAGTAATGCCAACTATGCGTGGATATTACACATGCTTTCTCATTTGAAACCTCTTTCCGGTGTAGCAGGTTTCCTATTGGCCAATGGTGCATTGGGCGACACAGATGCTCTTGAAATCCGAAAGAAACTGATAGAGAATGACAAAGTAGAAGCCATTATCATTCTGCCAAGAGAACTGTTTATCACGACTGATATTAGTGTAACTTTTTGGATTCTCAATCAAAATAAGAAAGGCGGTAAATATCATGGTCGCCAATTGAGAAACCGTGAGCACGAAATCCTTTTTATGGACTTACGTCAATGGAATGAAAATCCTGTTAAGGGTGAACAAAAGAAAAAAGTCCAACTTATCACTGAGCAGATTCAACGTGTGGCAGATACTTATCATCAGTGGCAATCCGAGGGTACAGACGGTAAGAATTTTGCTGAGCCGGAATTGTACCGCAGTGTTGACATTGAGGAGATCGAAGCCAACAATTGGACGCTTGTGCCAAGCAAGTATATAGAGTTCATCGACCATGACTTGGAGATAGACTATCCCAAAGAGATGGCTCGCATCCAACAAGAGATGAAAGAGTTGATGCAACGAGAAAAAGATTCACAAATAATGCTTGCGGAAGCTTTTAAAGGGATTGGTTATGAAATCGAATAAGGATAGAGCTATGAAAGAGAGCAAAAATACAGAAATGCCATCGTTTGTATATCGAGACGGTATGACTGCCGACAAAGAATATGTAGAATGGTTGTCGGATGTAAAAACTCGTTTCCGTCAGTGCCAGATAAAGGCAAGTATTCGTGTAAATACAACAATGCTTGAACTGTATTGGAGTATTGGCAGGGACTTGGTAGCATTACGAGCCGAAGAACGATGGGGAACCGGTGTGGTGAAACAGTTTGCTCTCGATATGCGGCAGGCTTTTCCTGATATTACAGGTTTTTCTCTCACCAATGTGAAATACATGAAGCGTTGGTATCTGTTTTACAATGAACAAGATGCAAAAAGTCAACGAGCCGTTGACCAAATTCGTCACCAAGTTGGTGACCTATTACAGAAAGAGGAAAAAGGTCAACGGGTCGTTGACCAATTAGGAATGCCGGAAATTTTTGGTCAAGTTCCATGGGGACAGCATATTGATATTATCTCAAACTGCAATTCCATTGATGAAGCTTTTTTCTACATCAGAAAGGTTGTAGAAAACGGATGGTCACGCCCAGTTCTGAATGCAAACATAGATGCTAACCTGTTTCAAAATCAAGGTTCTGCAATTACGAATTTCGATACGACGTTACCAATATCTCAGAGCGAATTGGCCAAGGATTTATTGAAGAAGGAATATGACTTGAGTTTCATAACGGCCGAGGAAGTGAAAAAGGAAAAAGACTTGGAAAATGCTTTGGCTAATAATATCACAGAATTTCTCTTAGAATTGGGTCGTGGATTCTCTTACGTGGGACGGCAAATGGAATTGCAGATGCCAGGAGGTCAGACATTTTTCCCCGATCTGGTGTTCTATCATATTCCTCAGCACAGATACGTTGTTGTGGAACTGAAGGCAGTTAAATTCATCCCTGAGTTTGCAGGAAAGCTCAATTTCTATGTTACGGCAGCAGATAAGTTGCTGCGTGGCGAAGGAGATAATCCTTCAGTAGGTCTGCTTATTTGCAAATCCACAGATAAAACCATTGTAGAATGGTCGTTGCAAGATATACAAAAGCCATTGGGAGTTGCATCTTATCAGTTGCAAGAAGTCGTTGAACGCACTATTGCAGAATTGGAAAATTTGAAAAAGGATGATGTTGAAGAATTCCAAAGGAACAATGTAAACCTATCAAATCAAAACCCTATAGACGCACAAAATGTCGCAGTAAATGTCGCAGAAGAGCTAACTGAAAGACAACAAAATATCATAAGATTGATAGAAGATTGTGTCGCACAAAATGTCGCAGTAAACACAAAATATATCTCTGAGAAACTGAATGTAAACAGAAAAACCATTCAGAGAGATATGGCGCACCTGCAAGAGAGGAAACTCATACAATGGATAGGACCCGACAAAGGCGGACATTGGGAAATTATTAAGGAGAAATAGCCTATGAAATTGAAGAATTATAAATTGGGAGAACTGATAGAATTATGCGATGAGCGAAACTCTGATAATCAATATAAGTTATCAGATGTGAAAGGTATATCAACAGAAAAGGTCTTTATTGATACAAAGGCAAATATGGATGGCGTATCATTGGATTCGTATAAAGTTGTCAATCCAAGGGAATTCTCTTATGTTTCTGATACATCAAGGAGAGGTGATAAAATAGCTTTAGCATTTAATAAATCTAATAAAGCTGTGCTTATTTCCTCTATCTACACGACATTTAAATGTAGCCAAAATGATTTATTAATACCTGAGTATCTTTTCATGTTTTTTAATCGTCCAGAATTTGATAGATATGCACGCTTCAATTCATGGGGAAGTGCAAGGGAAACTTTCTCTTGGGAAGATTTCTGTGATATAGACATCACCCTTCCCTCCATTGAACAGCAACGCAAATACGTTGATATTTATTTGGCTCTCCAAAGCAATCTTGCTGCCTATCAAAGTAAGGTTGAAGAATTGAAACTTGTTTGTGATGGATATATTGACCAACTAAAAGTGAAAATTCCAAAACAAAAGGTTGGCAACTTGTTGGAAATGGTGGATAAACGTAATAGTGAATTAACTTATACTGGTGTACAAGGAATTAATATTAACAAGACCTTCTTTCCAACGGTTGCAAATATAGATGAGGGAAGTACACGTAATTACAAAGTAGTTGAGCATAATCAATTTGCTTTTAGTGGAATGCAAACAGGTAGAGATATGTGTATAAGAATTGCATTAAATGAAGAATCGAAGCCTGTAATCATCTCGCCGGCTTATACTGTCTTTAGAATAAAAGATGACAATGTCGTTTTGAGCCATTATATTATGTTATGGTTCTCTCGAAAACAAATTGACCGTTATGGTTGGTTCGCCAGTGATGGAAGTATCCGGTCAAACTTGGATTTAGAACGTTTCTTTGAAATGGAGATTCCCATTCCTGATATATCTGTTCAAAAACAGATAGTCAATATACATAAATGCTATATTGAACGTCAACGCATTGCCGACGCACTCAAAGAGCAAATCAATAATATATGCCCGGTGCTGATACGGGGAAGTTTAACATAAATGCTCGCAGATGTCGCAGATTACACAGATTTATTTATCTTTCTGCGTAATCAGCGCAATCAGCGAGAGAAAAAAAGAAAACGCAATCAGCGAGAGAAAAACGAGAAATATGAACGAAAATGATATAACATACATAATCAGAGGAGCAATCTTCAAAGTGTACAATGAACTTGGTCCCGGTCTTTTGGAATCTGTCTATGAAGCAGCATTGCTGTATCAACTTCGCAAAGACGGATTACATGTAGAGAGTCAGAAGAAACTGGATGTATATTACGATGGACATCTACTTCCAGTTGATTTCAGACTTGATATTATAGTAGAAGACAAGGTAATAATTGAATTGAAGTCAGTTGAAATGTTGAAAGATGTACATAAGAAGCAATTGCTTACCTACCTGAAAATATCAGGCAGAAAAGTGGGATTGCTTGTAAACTTCAATACATCCGACATTACAAAAGATATTGTAAGAATAGTGAATGGATTATAAAATCTCTCGCAGATAATAATCTCTCGCAGATAACGCAGAGGACGCAGATTTTATTATTATTTTTATCAGCGAAATCAGCGACATCTGCGAGAAAAAAAAACTACATATTCAGCAAGAAGCAAAAAAACGATAATTATGGCAAAACTCAAAAACATCAACGGACACTTCGTGGAGAGCGATTACGAGAATGCTCTCGTTGCTTTTCTTGAAATGAAAAAATAGAAAATATGATTAAAGATCAAAATATTATACAGAACAGAGATAACCAGTTTTCAGAAATCGTCTTAATGATTCGGCGAACAAAGTCCACTGTGATAAGCATGGCCAATACAGCTCTTATTGACTTATATTGGCAAGTGGGTAAGTATATTTCAAATAAAATAGCAGTTTCGGAATGGGGCGATGGTGTTGTTAAACAATTGGCAGCTTACATCGAAAAAAACACCCCTGATACAAAGGGGTTTTCTGATAAGAATCTCTGGCGAATGAAGCAATTTTATGAGACATATTGCACTGCAGATGAAAAACTCTCAGCAGTGCTGAGACAAATTAGCTGGACTAATAATATCACAATTATGAGTCGTGCAAAAACAGAGGAAGAACGTTCGTTTTATATAATGTTGTGTAAAGACGAAAAGCTTTCTTCTCGCGAGTTGAATAGACAATTTGACACGGCTTTGTATGAGAGGACAATGGTTGGCGTACCAAAACTCTCACCAGTGATGAGACAAATTGCTCCACAGGCAGATCAAGTGTTCCGTGACCAATATGTTTTAGAATTTCTTGGAGGAAAAGATTATGAGAGTGAACATGCAGTGAAAAAAGCCCTAATAGGACAAATGAAACATTTTGTATTGGAATTGGGAAAAGATTTTTTATTTATAGATGAGGAATATCGTCTGCAAGTTGGTAATAGCGATTTTCGTGTTGATTTACTATTTTATCATAGAGAACTGCAATGTTTAGTGGCATTCGAACTCAAAATGGGTAAGTTTAAGCCAGAGCACCTTGGGCAACTAAATTTCTACCTTGAAGCACTTGACAGAGACGTAAAGAAAGTACATGAGAATCCCAGTATTGGAGTATTGCTCTGCAAAGATAAAGACGATGAGGTTGTAGAATACGCTCTTAGTCGAAGCCTTTCACCTACTATGGTTGCTGAATATCGTCTACACTTGCCAGATAAGGCACTATTGCAACAAAAATTACGTGATATTTACGATTCTGAAGAAGAAAAATAATCAAAATTATGGCAAAATTAAGGAACATCAACGGTCACTTTGTAGAGAGCGATTACGAGAATGCTCTCATTGCTTTCCTTGAAAAAGAAGGATGGCAATATCTTTTTGGCGACTCCATATCAAGAGCCAACAGAAAGGAAGTGCTCAATATGGATGACTTGCTTCAGTTCCTAAAAGACAATAATAAGAACATAAAGGACGAGGAATTGCAACGAATAGCAGATAACGTCAGATTGGTAGGTGCTGATACGGATTTTGCCACACTACACAAAGTATATAAATGGATGATTGATGGCATATCTGCTGTTAATAAAAAAGGTGAACCTGTTACTGTTAGATTGATAGATTTCGAGAAGATAGATAATAACATCTTCCGAGTAGTCAATCAGTTTACCGTAGAATACATCAATAATGGTGTAACTAAGACACGTCGTCCTGATGTGTTGCTCTATGTAAACGGAATACCCGTCTGCGTGATAGAACTGAAAAATCCAGCCGATGCTAAAGCAACCATCAATGACGCCTGGGAACAAATCAATATCCGCTATTGGCGAGATATTTCAGGTCTATTGCACTATTGTCCACTGGCTTGTATCAGTGATGGTGTGAAGACACGATTAGGAACAGTTCGTACACCCTACGAACACTTCTATGCTTGGCGACGTGTAGAGAATGGAGATAAAGTGAGTACCATGCCTTTCGATGAATTAGAAACCATGGTGAAGGGTGTTTATCGTCCGGCAAGATTTTTGGAGATTCTTAGAGATTATGTCTATTTTCAAGATACTAATTATGATAGTGATGAGAAAGAAGTTGTTTGTCGCTATCCTCAGTTCTTTGCAACACGTTTGTTAAGAGAGAGTGTCATCAAATCAGTAAAGACAAAGAGTGGTAAAGGAGGTACATATTTTGGTGCTACAGGTTGCGGTAAGACCTACACGATGGCATTTCTTGCTCGCCAACTCTCGATGCGATGCGCTGCTGAAATCGGTTCTCCAACAATTCTGATGATTGTTGACCGAGAAGACCTCCAGAAGCAAGGTGCAAAACTTTTTACCAAAAGTACTGAGTTTTTGGGATTGGGAGAGGTTTCTGTTGTGCCAAGCAGAAAAAAACTACGTGAAGAACTTAGTCTAAGAGATAGTGGTGGTTTCTTCATTTGTACTATACAAAAATTCTGCGACCGAAAAGACGACCCGATAGGACTCATCAATGAACGTAGCAATATTATCTGCTTTAGCGACGAAGCTCATAGGACACAAATTGAAGGTTCAAAACGTATTCAATTCAGCGAGGATGCTGATGAGAATATGAGAGCCATGATATCCAAACCTTACGCAAAGGTGCTACGTGAGGCTTTGCCTAATGCGACATTCGTTGGCTTTACAGGAACTCCTATTGCTGAGACATATCAGACTTTTGGCGACGAGATAGACCGTTACACGATGGATCAGGCTGTCGCCGACAAGATTACGGTATCAATTAAGTATCATCCACGCATTGCCAAAGTACTGCTGAATGCAGAAAAAGCTAAGGAAATTGAAGCATATTATGCTAAATGTGCAGATGAGGGCTCGACCAAAGAGGATATTGCAAAGAGTAAGAAAGCCATGAGCTCATTGGAAGTCATTCTTGGTGATTCAGACCGTTTGGATAAACTGGCTGTAGATATACACGACCACTATGTTTCATCAGTGGCAAATGATCCAGACAGAGTGCAAAAAGCCATGATTGTATGCGCTAATCGAAAGATTGCCTACGATTTACTGTTAAAATTCAAGGCACATTATCCTGAATGGTTCGAAGAACGAAAAACACCAGAAGGTATTACTGTATCTGCTGAAGAACTCAAAGAATTAAAAGAGATGCCTACTATTGCAATGGTAGCAAGTGTGGGAAGTAATGACGAAGCAGACATGTACAACTATCTTGGTGGCGTAAAAAATGACAAACGTTCTGAAGAGTTGGATGCTGCTTTCAAACAGGAGCATTCCAATTTCCGTGTTGTAATCGTTGTGGATATGTGGATTACAGGTTTCGATGTGGAATGCCTTACATATATGTATAACGACAAACCATTACAGAAACATTCTCTTATCCAAACCATCAGTCGTGCAAACCGTAAGTATGCGGGTAAAGAATATGGTTTAATTATTGACTATATAGGCATACGCGACCAGATGATGGAAGCCAGAAAAATGTATGGTGGTGACAATTCTGTGGCTTTAACAGAAGATGATATAGAACAAGCAACACTCATTTTCCGAGAGTATATGGAGATTCTGAAGGTGCTATTCAAGGGTTATGACTTAACACCATTCTTAAATGTTGAAACTGACCCGGCAACAAGATATACCTTGTTAGCTAAGGCTGCAGAATATGTTTTCTCCTCAAATGAAAGTTTCAATTCTGCCAACAAGGATGGAAAGAAAACAAAAAAAGTTTCTTTTAAGACTTACTTCCTTCAAAATGTGAAGAGAATGCGAAAAGCATACGATCTTTGTCAACCATCGGGAGGACTCAGCGAAGAAGAATCTGCATTGGCACAATGCTTTATGGCTATAGCCGGTATGGTTTATAAAATGAATGGAACTGATGCCCCTGATACTGATACAATGAATCGTCGGGTTGCAAAGATGGTGGAAGAGGCGTTGATGTATAATAATGTGGAGAGCATTTTGGAAGAAGGTGAAGAGATGGATATATTCGGACTTGAGTTTACAGAAAGGCTTGAAGAGATTAAGATGCCTGCTTCCAAACTGGAAACGCTGATTAAACTTCTTCGCAAGCAGATTACTGAATATGGGAAGACCAACCAAGTTGCTTCGAAGAAATTTCAGGAAATGCTGGAGACTACTATCCAAGAGTATCATAATAGACGAAAATTCCTCTCGGAAGAAGAAGCAGGTGATACCCAAGAAGCGACAGCCGAAAGTATAATCAAAAATGCCACAGAACAGGCATTAAACATTCTCAAAGAGATGAAGGCAGACAGAGAAAGCTTCCGCAAATTAGGACTTACCTTTGAAGAAAAAGCGTTTTATGACATCTTAATTCATCTAAGAGACAAGAACAATTTTGTTTATGGAGAAGATAAGGAGGTGGATGGTATTGTAATTAACGATAAATGTAAGAGTCTTGCTTGTAAGATTCGAGACATCATTGATACAAAATCGTCATTTGCTGATTGGCTTAACAACCAACGTGTTCGCGACCAACTGAAACAGGACATTAAGATTTGTCTTGTTAAGAATGGCTATCCTCCTCAGTACACTCCTGAGGTCTTCCGAGAGGTAATGGACCAAGTGGAAAATTTTAAGGAAAATGAGCCGGTATTCTCTATGAAACTTTATGAGCATTCGGATGATGATTATGAAACTAAAAGAGTTGCAGATGATTGGAAGAAATAATTTTCAAAAACAAAGACTGATTCAATGGCGAAATCGAATCAGTCTTTGTTTGATTATTACCTTTCCTTTTATTCCGGACTTACTACTGAGGCGATAACTCTCTTCTCATCTGAGTTGAAATCCATTTTGATTTCGTCTCCCTCTTTCAAAGCACCTTGCAGTAATAATTCAGCCAAATTATCTTCGATATGTTTTTGAAGAGAACGTTTTAGAGGTCTTGCTCCATATTGAATGTCGTAACCGGATTCGGCAATAAACTTCTTTGCGTCATCTGTTAAAGTCAGTTTATAGCCCATATCTTCAACACGTTTCTTTACATCAGTCAACTCCAATTCAATAATTTTGAAAATCGATTCCAACTGCAATTGAGAGAACATGATAACATCATCTATTCTATTCAAGAACTCTGGTGAAAAAGTTTTGTTCAAGGCCTTTTGAATAACCCCATGCGCATATTCAGAGTCCATGTTTTTTGAATTAACAAAACCAATTCCTCCGCCAAAATCTTTGAGTTGACGAGTTCCAACGTTGGAAGTCATGATGATAATAGTGTTTTTGAAGTCCACTTTTCTGCCTAAACTATCCGTCAATTGCCCCTCATCCATAACCTGTAGCAATAGGTTATAGACATCAGAGTGCGCCTTTTCAATCTCATCAAGCAACACGATAGAGTAGGGTTTGCGACGAACCCGTTCGGTTAGTTGTCCTCCCTCTTCATAACCAACATATCCTGGAGGAGCACCAATCAAGCGAGAGACCGAGAATTTCTCCATATATTCACTCATATCGATACGAATCAGAGCATCAACAGAATCAAACATCTCTTTGGCCAAAATTTTAGCAAGATGAGTTTTACCTACACCGGTAGGACCTAAAAACAGGAATGAACCTATAGGTTTGTTAGGATCTTTCAAACCAATTCTATTTCTTTGGATAGAGCGCACCACCTTTTCAACCGCATCATCCTGACCAATGACTTTAGATTTAAGCACATCTTTCATCTTAAGAAGGCGAGTACCTTCAGCTTGAGCCACACGTTGAATAGGGATACCGGTCATCATAGAAATAACATGCATCACGCTATCCTCATCAATAGTCTGACGTTTGTTTTTCATCTCTTCTTCCCACTCTTTTTTTGCTATATCAAGTTGCAATGTGAGGTTCTTCTCGTCATCTCTGTAATTGGCAGCTATTTCAAAATTTTGAGCATTTACAGCATTGATTTTTGCATCTTTTACCTCTTCTATCTTCTTTTCTAATAATAAGATAGCCTCCGGAACATTTACATCCACCAAATGAGTGCGAGCTCCTGCTTCATCCAAGGCATCAATAGCTTTATCCGGAAAAACTCTGTCGGTAATGTAACGTTCTGTATATTTTACGCAAGCTTCGATGGCTTCGTCTGTAAAAGTAACATTGTGATGGTCTTCGTACCTTGATTTGATGTTTTTTAAGATCTGTAATGTGTCTTCATAAGAAGTAGGTTCAACCAAGACCTTTTGAAAACGACGTTCCAGAGCCCCATCTTTTTCAATATGTTGGCGATACTCATCCAAAGTGGTGGCTCCAATGCATTGGATTTCACCGCGAGCCAAAGCCGGTTTTAATATATTGGCAGCATCCAATGAACCGGGAGAACTTCCGGCCCCAACAATCGTGTGAATTTCGTCTATGAACAATATTACATTTGGATTGTTTGCCAACTCATTGATTATTGATTTAATACGCTCTTCAAATTGTCCCCTATATTTTGTTCCGGCAACCACAGAAGCCATATCCAAAGAAATAATTCGTTTGCCATAGAGATTACGCGAAATTTTTTTCTCAATGATACGAAGTGCTAATCCTTCGACAATGGCAGATTTTCCTACACCCGGATCTCCAATAAGTATAGGGTTGTTTTTTTTGCGTCGACTTAAAATTTGAGAGACTCGTTCAATCTCTTTTTCTCTACCTACAATAGGGTCTAATCGCCCCTCTTCTGCAGCTTTGGTTAAGTCTGTACCAAAATTATCTAATACAGGTGTTGAGCTACTCACTCCTGAATTAGGATTGGCTTGATTGAAAATCGGATTAGACGATTTATATTCAGGAAAATCCTCATCATTAACGAAACTTCCGAGCGGACTTTCTGTACGTTTGATGACGGAGAGTAGTTGTGTGTATGAAACATTTTCTGCCAACAATGATTCTGCTGCCATATTTGTATTTTCTTTCATAATTGCTAATAATAAATGGTCTGTATCCATAACATCGCAACGCATGGAACGAGCCTCTAAGTTAACCAATTTCAATATTTTTTCTGTAGATTTTATTAGAGGTAAATCTTGATGTGGGTATCCTGAAGTTTGTGAATCACATCTTAATCGACTCTCTAAGGCATTCTTGACCTTTTTAATATCAACTCTCAATGAATTTAATGCAGACATAGCGGGACCTTCTCCATCTCGAAAAATTCCCAATAATAGATGTTCCGGTCCAACGTAATTGTTGCCCAATCTTTCCGCTTCCTCTCTGCTGTATGTTAAAACATCTTTTACCCTTTGCGAAAATTCTCTTGTATGCATATTAAAATAATTTTAATTCCTAATACATATTGTGGTAACTTCTATAAATCAAGGCAGTTTTAATAAATGAGCCCTGTGTTTTATAGTTTTACCTGAATTAAGATCAGGTTTTCTCGTTATAAGATATAAATCACTTGTGCGAAAAAAATATAATTTCATTCCCGACTTAATTTCGCTACAAATATACAATAATAAAATGTTAGAATGTTGTAAAAAAAATATATAAAAGGTAATTGTTGAAAAAAAAGAACCAATATAAGAAGTTGTTTAAATTTTATTTCGAGCCTATTTGAGAGAGATTTTTAAGATTATTTTTATTATTTTTTTGCCGTTAATAGTGGACTATTATCAAAAAAGAATAATAAAAATAGCTTAAAAAGAATCTCAAAGATGCCGAAAATAAGAGAGTGGAACTCTAAAGTATTCTTTTTCAATAAAATTTAAACAGCTTCTAAAACTACTACAAAGTTATTTCGAAAGACTTTTTTTAGGTTGGTTCTATAAATTCATTTCGAGGAATTTTTGAATTCAGAAATCCTTCCAATGCTCTAATTTTTATTGATTAAAAAGAAGAATTCTAAGATTTTTTCCGTACTTAAAAGTAAAAATAGTATTTAAAATTCATACTTTCCATTTTTTTTTGTAATTTAGTGCACTTTTTAGAAACTTTGAGGAATTGTTCAAGATTTATTCCTAAAAATAGGGGGGTAGGTTTTGTAGACAAGGGCTCATTACCGACAAAAGAAGGAGGTAGTTTCGATATGAAAAGTGTAAAAGTACATAAATAAGAAGTTGTTTAAATTTTATTTCGAGCCTATTTGAGAGAGATTTTTAAATCTATTTTTAGTCTTCTTTTGCAGAAAATAGTGGACTATTATCAAAAAAGGAGAATAAAAATAGGTTAAAAAGAATCTCAAAGATGCCGAAAATAAGAGAGTGAAACTCTAAATTTTTTTTTTAATAAAATTTGAACAGCTTCTAAAGTTGACAAAAATTTATTAACATATAAAAAATGGTTGATCAGGACAGAATCATCAAAATTGATATTGATGAAGAAATGAGATCTTCGTACATCGATTATTCGATGTCTGTGATAGTATCTCGTGCTTTACCGGACGTAAGAGACGGTTTTAAACCGGTTCATCGTCGTGTGTTATTTGGAATGGATAAGTTAGGTTTGGTATCATCTAAACCAACAAAGAAATCTGCAAGAATTGTAGGAGAGGTATTAGGAAAGTATCACCCTCATGGAGATTCTTCTGTGTACGGTACATTGGTTCGTATGGCACAAAAGTGGTCTTTGCGTTATCCTTTGGTGGAAGGTCAGGGTAACTTCGGATCTATAGATGGAGACTCTCCGGCTGCAATGCGTTATACCGAAGCTCGTTTAGAGGCTATTACAGAAGATATTTTGGTGGATTTGGATAAAGAAACGGTTGATTTTCAAGACAACTTTGATGGAGAACATCAGGAGCCGACTGTAATGCCGACCAGAATACCTCAATTATTGGTGAATGGAGCCTCCGGTATTGCTGTTGGTATGGCGACCAATATGCCACCTCATAATTTATCAGATGCCGTAGATGCAATTGTTGCATACGTTGATAATAATGATATAGATATTGAGGATTTAATCAAAATAATAAAAGCTCCGGATTTCCCAACAGGAGGTACTATTTATGGCTATTCAGGTGTTCGTGATGCCTATTTGACCGGTCGCGGTCGCATCGTTATTCGTGCTAAAGCGGAAATTGAAGCAGATGGTAATCATGAGAAAATCATTGTTCGAGAACTTCCGTATCAAGTAAACCGAAAAGAGTTGATTCAAAATATCGCTAATCTGGTAAATGAGAAGAGATTAGAGGGGATTTCTTACGTAAATGACGGTTCGGATCGCAAGGAAAAAATGCGTATCGAAATAGTTGTAAAGAAAGATGCTAATGCAAAGGTTGTTTTGAATAAATTGTACAAGTTTACTGCTCTTCAAACTTCATTTAGCGTAAATAATATTGCGTTGGTAAAGGGGCGACCAAAATTATTGAACCTAAAAGAGTTGATAAGTTGTTTTGTGGAACATCGTCATGAGGTGGTGACTCGCCGTACTCAATTTGAGTTGAAAAAGGCTGAAAAACGTGCTCATATTTTGCAAGCATTAATTGTGGCTTGTGACAATATTGACGAAGTAATCCGTATAATACGAGCTTCTGATACAACAGAGGATGCGTTAAATAACTTGATGAATCGCTTTGGTTTCGATGAGGTGCAAGCGAAAGCCATCGTAGAAATGCGTTTG
Organism: Bacteroidales bacterium; assembly: GCA_015061185.1. Classification (GTDB taxonomy): domain Bacteria; phylum Bacteroidota; class Bacteroidia; order Bacteroidales; family Paludibacteraceae; genus UBA1181. The sequence goes on along the minus strand of SUWZ01000005.1, from coordinate 44,914 downwards.
ATTCAATTAAGAAAACTTGCTATTGAAGACCTTCGTAATGAGTATGAAGAGTTGATGAAGATGATCAACTATTATAAGGAGGTGTTGGCAAGTTATGAGTTGAGAATGGGTATCATCAAAGATGAGATGATGGAGATTAAGGAAAAATACGGAGATCAACGTAGAACTGATATTATTCCTACTTCAGAGGAATTTAATCCGGAAGATTTCTATGCTGATGACGAAATGGTGATAACAATCTCTCACTTGGGTTACATTAAGAGAACTCCATTGTCTGAATTTAAGGCACAAAATAGAGGTGGTGTAGGTTCTAAGGGTAGTAGCACTCGAGACCAGGACTTTATCGAATTTATTTATCCGGCAACTATGCATAATACAATGATGTTCTTTACACAAAAGGGTCGTTGTTATTGGTTGAAAGTTTATGAGATAGAAGAGGGTAATAAAACAACTAAAGGAAGAGCAATTCAAAATTTATTGAATATTGATTCGGATGATAAAGTAAATGCATGTATCAATGTTAAAACTTTGACAGATAAGGAGTATATTGAATCTCATAATTTGATTTTCTGTACGAAGAATGGTATTGTTAAAAAGACTTGCTTGGAGGCTTATTCTCGTCCTCGTCAAAATGGTGTTAATGCAATCACTATCCGTGAGGATGACAAGGTGATTGATGTTTGTTTGACCAATGGAAATAGCGAGATTATTTTGGCAAATAAGTATGGTCGTGCAATCAGATTCAACGAAACAAAAGTTAGAACAATGGGACGTACGGCTACCGGTGTTAAGGGTATGACTCTTAATGGTGGGGACGATGAAATAGTGGGAATGATAGCTATCGAAGATATGGAGAAAGAAAATATCATGGTAGTTTCTGACCAAGGTTATGGAAAACGTTCTAATATTGATGATTATCGTATCACTAATCGTGGTGGTAAGGGGGTTAAGACCATGAACATAACCGACAAAACCGGTTTGTTGGTGGCAATAAAGAATGTTACTGATGAGAATGATTTGATGATCATTAATAAATCGGGTGTGGTTATTCGTTTGAAAGTAACCGATGTTCGTGTTATGGGTCGTGCAACTCAAGGTGTTCGATTAATCAATTTAGGAAAACGAAATGATCAAATTGCATCTGTTTGTAAGGTGTTGACTTCTAATGATGAGGAAGAATTAGAGATAGAAGAGGGGGAAGTGTTGGATGAAAATGTTATTGAAACTAATACCAACGAGGAGACAGAAGAATTAATAAATGATAACGAATAAAATTAAAAACAATAAGTTATGAAAAAAATCGTAATGACTGCGTTAATGCTTGCTATTGCAACATGCGCATTTTCACAAAAGAAAAACGTTTCAGGAGCTGAGGGAAAACTCTACGAACCGGTTGATTTGCCAGGAGCAAAAGCTCAAATCGAATTGGCTATGGCGGATCCTTCTACTGCAAACCAAGCAAAAACATATTGGGTGGCAGGACAAGTTTACTTCAAAATCTATGAAGATGAATTTAAAAAGAAGGCGATGAACGCAAGCTACGACCAAAATATTATGGATGAAAATCTTTTGAAATCGGTTGATGCTTATATCAAATGTGCAGAGTTGGATGTAAAACCTAATGAGAAAGGTAAGATTAAACCTAAGTATCAAAAGGAAATTAAAAGCACGTTAAAACAATATACAAATTATTTGGTTAACGAGGGATTGGAGAATTTTAATAAAAAGAATTATGAGTCTGCTGTAAATTTGTGGGGTAAATATTTGGATATGCCTAAAGTGCCTGTTATGCAAAGTGAAAATCTTAAGGCAGATACAATGTATAACGAAATTAAATTTTATACTGTTCACGCAGCAAGTAGTGTACCTAGTAAAAAGCAAGAGGCTATCAAATTCATGGAAGAATTGAAAAATGATAACTATAAGGCTGAGACTATGTATGAGTGGCTTTATGATGCCTATAAAAATGCCGGTGAAACGGATAAATTTGTAAAAACTTTACAAGAGGGTATCGAAAAATTCCCTTCTAACAAGTTTTTGATGGGTTCTTTGATTAACTACTATTTGGAATCAAAGAAAGAGAATGAAGCTTTGAATTACTTGGATGCTGCTATCGCAAAAGATCCTCAAAATCCTCAATACTACTTGGTAAAGGGTGAAATGTTTTTGAAACAAGCTAAATTTGCTGAGGCAATTTCTATTTGTGAGAAAGCAATCGGAATCGATCCTAACAGCTTTGATGCTCAATATTACACTGGTTTTGCTTACATCAAAAAGGCTGAAGGTATGGATAATGCAGCTAATAATATCAAAAATCAAAAGAAATATTTGGCTGAGAAGAAAAAAGTAAAAGCTGAATTTGGTAAGGCTGTTCCTTTCTTGGAGAATGCAAGAAAAATCAAACCGGAAGATGTGACTAACTTAAATCTTTTGAAAACTGCATATTATCGTGTTGGTAATGGTGCTAAGTATAAAGAAATTGAAAATGTTATCAAGAAATTAAATAACTAAGAGTTATTATTGAGATAATTTCTACATTCTTAATAGGCATAAAGTGACATTTTTTTCATTTTATGCCTATTTTTTTTTGTTATATAAAGAAAAAATTCTACCTTTCCAAAGTGTTGTTGCTCCTTAGAAGCCGTTTGAATTTTATTTTAAATTTATTTTGAGTTTTACACTCTTATTTTCGGCATCTTTGAGATTATTTTTAGCTTGTTTTTATTCTTTTTTTTTTGATAATAGTCCGCTATTAACGCCAAAAGAATAATAAAAATTTAAAATCTCTCAGATATGCTCGAAATAAAATTTAAACAACTTCTTAAAGATTAAAATTTTACTGATTGACATTAATTAGACGGTTTATATTGAGGTAACTTCTTGGGGGCAATATGATTATGAATTTAATGATAGAGACTTAATGAAATTAGGGAACGTTTTGAAATACAAATAATCTGGTTATATGAATAAAAAATTAACTATAATAGTCATCGGACATAACTCTTGGCATTTCTTGCAAAAAAATTTCTCCTCGTTGGATTTTTTGAAAGAAGAACAAGATGTTGAAGTTTTGTATGTAGATAATGCATCAACAGATGAGACTCGTGTTGCGGTTTCTTATTCCTATCCTAACATAAAAATGATATGTTATCCCATAAATAGAGGAGTTGCAGCTGCTCGAAATATAGGAATGGTTAATGCAGCCAGTGAATATATTATGTTTCTTGATAGCGATACAGAGATGAATAAAGAGGCCTACTACGAAATGATGAAATTTATGGATGAAAATCCGGATGTAGGAGTATGTGGATGCAAATTGTACGGACAAGATGGTGTTGCTCAAAATAGTTGTAAAAAATATCCTACCAGAAAAAGTTTCTTTAAGGGCTTGCTTAGAAGTTTAGGCAAACAAGTTGGTCTTGATATCTATCCGAATGCTTATACTGAATCTAATTATAATATGGACCAATCTCAACCGTTTGAAGTGGATTATGTAATTGGTGCATGTCAGTTAATTAGGAGAAAAGCGCAAACAAAGGTGGGATTTTTGGATGAAAAAATATTTTATGGTCCTGAGGATGCTGATTTCTGTATGAGAATCAAACAGGCCGGTTATCGTGTTATGTACTTACCTATGGTCTCTATCTCTCATGCTTATATCCGACCATCCTCCACAAAATTCTTTTCAAAATTAACATGGAAGAGAATATGTGGATTGTTCTATTTCTTTAACAAAGTGGATAGGTGTAAAAAACAATAGTTAATAACTGCGAGGATTAAAAATAGTTTTATAGAGTGAAAACCGTTACTGTTATTATACCTACCTTAAATGCGGAAGAACAGGTCTCTAATTTGTTGAATTCATTGAAACAGCAATCTTTCCCCCCCGGGGAAATAATTGTAATTGATTCTGAATCATCAGATAAAACGCTTGAGTTGGCTAAAAATCAAGGAGCAAAAGTTATATCTATAAATAGGAAGGATTTTGACCACGGGGGGAGTCGCAATTTGGCTGCTCAAAAAGCAGAAGGAGAGTATATTTTATTTTTGACTCAGGATGCCTATCCTTACGACAATACAACCATTGAACATCTGATATCTGCTTTTGAAGAAGAGGAGGGAATTGTTGCTGTGTATGGTCGTCAAATTGCCTATCCAAACTCGTCTGAAAGGGAAAAACTTATCAGACAATTTAACTATCCTGCAGAAAGCAAAACAAAAAGTTCTAAAGAGATAGAGTTGTTGGGAATTAAGAGCTATTTTTTTTCTGATGTTTGCGCAATGTATGATAAAGTCCATTTTTTTAAGCTCAATGGTTTTGAAACTCCTATAGCAACCAATGAAGATATGTTGATGGCAGCCAGGATAATTGCAGATGGTAAAAAGATTCGCTATGTAGCAGATGCAAAAGTTTATCATTCACATGACAGCAAACTTCGAGAAATTTTCAGTAGGAACTATTTAATCGGGCAATTTCTTGCAAAATATAAAACAGATTTTACCAATGGTAATGCTAATCGTGAAGGCTTAAAAATGGTGAAACAAGTTAGTAAACAATTGGTAGGTAAAGGTTTAATAGGAGAGTGTTGTATGTTTTGGGTGGAGTGTTTCGTCAAACTATTAGGTAATTATTTAGGAAAAAAAACTTATAATTCCACATCAAAATAATAAGGCTACTTTAAATTACGAAAAGAACTTAAAGCAGCCTTAAAGATGAATAAATTTATTTTCCAGAACTTCTCATAGAAATTCTTTTATTTAGTCATTCATAGAGATTAAAAATTCTTCGTTAGTACGAGTGTTTTCTAATCTCTCTTTGAAGAATTCCATTGCTTCAACAGTTGTCATATCAGATAGATAGCGACGCAGTACCCACATACGTTTAACAGTTTCATCATTGTGTAAAAGATTATCTTTTCTAGTACTTGATGCCATAATATCTACCGCAGGATAAATACGTTTATTAGCCAATTGACGAGACAATTGAAGTTCCATGTTACCGGTACCTTTAAACTCTTCAAAAATAACGTCATCCATTTTAGAACCGGTGTCAGTCAAGGCAGTTGCAATAATCGTTAGACTACCTCCATTCTCGATGTTTCTGGCTGCTCCGAAAAATCTTTTGGGTTTATGCAATGCATTCGCATCCACACCGCCGGAAAGGACTTTACCGGAAGCCGGAGAAACCGTATTGTAAGCTCTTGCTAAACGAGTAATGGAATCCAATAGAATAACAACATCATGTCCGCATTCTACCATTCTTTTTGCTTTTTCTAAAACGATGCTGGCAATCTTAACATGTCTTTCTGCTGGCTCATCAAATGTGGAAGCAATTACCTCTGCATTAACGCTTCTGGACATATCGGTGACCTCTTCCGGGCGTTCATCGATCAACAAAATAATCATATATACTTCCGGGTGATTTTCGGCGATAGCATTAGCAATGTCTTTTAACAAAACCGTTTTACCTGTTTTAGGTTGAGCTACAATCAATCCACGTTGCCCTTTACCGATAGGAGAGAACAAATCCACTGTACGAACAGAAAGATTACAAGTTTTTCCTCCGGTCAAATTGAATTTTTCATCAGGGAATAAAGGAGTCAAGTGGTCAAAAGGTACACGATCTCTAATAAATTCAGGTGATCTACCATTAACTTTGATAACCTCAACTAACGGAAAGAATTTCTCACCCTCTTTAGGAGGTCTGATAGTACATTCGATAACATCACCATTCTTTAAGCCGTTAGAATGAATTTGAGCTGCGCTTAGATAGATATCGTCAGGAGAATTCAAGTAATTATAATCAGCAGAGCGCAAAAAACCAAACCCTTCTTGCATGATTTCCAATACCCCCTGTCCTGTGATTATACCATCAAAATCATAGGATTTAGGTTTAGGCGGTTGCTGAGGTTGTGGTTGAGGTTGATTTTGCTGTCTGTTATTATTGTAATTATTATTGTTGTTTTGAGGTTGATTATTGAATTCTCTATGATTACGACCTTGATTTTGAGAAGCCATCATTTCATCTTGATTTTGATTTTGTGGCATCTCAGTTGCCTGCATAGGTTCCGGAGTTTTGATACCTTTCTTTTTATTAAGAATCATTCTTGCCAATGCTGCAGCCGGATTTCCTCCTACAGGAATCTCATAATTTCTTGGAATAGGTCTGTTGTTGTTATTTCTACCAACATTCAAATTTTCGGCATTATCATTTCGTTGCCAATCATCTTGTTTGGGAGTTTCTTTTATGTTATGTTGTTTGTCAACCTCTTCCTCATTATTAATTTCAGAAACAATCTTTTCCTCGACTTTTACTTCATTATTTGTTTCAGGAATTGAATTTTCAGGAGAGTCGGTAGATACAAACAAATCGCCAATTTCATTCTCAGTTTCAGGCATAGATTGCTTAATAATCAAATCAATCAAATCGCCTTTTCGATAAGAATCCACTCGCTTAATACCAAGTTCTCTTGCAATAACTCTCAAATCTGAAACAGTCTTCTTCTCTAACTGTTCTTTTTCAATATTCGCCATAAACTACTGTTATTCAAACATACGACAAAGCAACCATTTGCTTTGGTATAAAATTAATATGTTACTAGGGTATTTACACAGATTAACAATGACTTTGTAATTAGTCTTTGGTAGTAAAAACGATGCAAAGTTAATATAATTTTTTATTTTACGATTAAAATTAAAAAAAAATAATCCAATTTTTTTGAACTAATTTAGGGATGGTCCTATAAATTAGGTCAAGATGATTTTGAAGGGCATTTTATTTTGCTTGTTTCTATTCAAAAGCATCCGAAACTGAATTTATGAGCTGTAAATAGAAATCGTAATTAATAGAAGTTGCCCTATATAATTAAGATAAAGATAATTTAAAGGGTAATTATTTCTTCCATGAGACAGATTTGCACCCTTTAAAAGCGTCGGTCTCAACCATTATTGAATATTCTGAATTGTCAATTACTATGTCGAGATTTGGGCAATTATAGAAAGCTTTTTCTTCAATTTTAGTAACACTTGAAGGTATTTCAATGTTCGTTAAATTGTTGCAATTTGAAAATGCTTCAGGTCTGATTTTTGTAATACCATCAGGAATTTCAACTGTTATCAAATTGCTGCAACTATGAAAAGTATATGACTCTATACTTGATACGCCGGGTGGAATTACTACGTTGGTTAAATTATCGCAATTTTCGAATGCATATTCCTCGATTATAGTAACATTGAGAGAAATTAATATGCCGGTTAAACTATCGCAATTATGGAAAGCATAAGTGCTGATATTGGTAATATATGTGCAAGTGTAAAGTTTTTAGTTGGTTAAATAAAATTTTATTCTCGTATTTTCTGATTGTTAGTGGTAGATATTTGATAATCAATGCTATGAGATTACGATAAAATATTAACTTGTTAAAATTAATTGCAGAATTTATAAAATATTAAAATTTAAGCAATAGAAATATCCCCGATATTGATTATATTTGCAATAAAATAGAAAAATGGCAAATAAGAAAAAAGAGACAATAGAAGAAGAGGGAAGAAACTTGCGATTTTTTTCTGCATGGAAAGAAAGATTTTCTTCGGATGAACGTTACCGAATTGTATTAGGGATAGTGGTACTTTTTGTGTCATTATTTCTACTCTCTGCGTTTATCTCTTTTTTATTTCAAGGAGCAGCAGACCAAAGTATTGTGGAGTCGAAAGGAGAGATTGATGTAATAGAATTGAATCAAGAGGTTCGCAATACAAGTGGTTTGTCAGGAGCTTCCATTGCAGAGTACTTCATCAATCATACTTTTGGAATTCCGTGTTTCTTAATGTTGGTGTTTTTGTTTGGAATAGGAGTTTATCTATTAAAATTTTGCAAGGTAAAACTTGTTAAACTATTTTTAAATTGCACTTTTTTAATGATATGGTTTTCTCTATTCCTAGGATTCTTTTTTGTAGATAGTTATGATTCCACTTTTTTATATTTAGGAGGCGAGCATGGTTATTTTTTAGGTGAGTGGTTGCGAGCTCAGATTGGTTGGTTTGGAACCGGATTGTTGCTCTTTTCATCTCTGTTTATCTTTTTGATTTTTGCTGTAAAATCTACTCTTCCTTTCCTTAGAAAAGTGAAAGGTAAGTTTACGTCCAAAAATGAGAACGAGGTTACACCAGAAGGGGACGAGGCTAAAGAGGAATTGGACAATGAATCCTCAATTCAGCCGGCTGTTAGCGATGTGGATACAATTCCTATGGAAGTGATAGCGCAAAATCCTAATAGTGCAGAAGAGCAAGATCCTAAAGCAATTGAATTTGAGATAGAAACTAATACAACAAATAACGGGGAAACAACGGTTGGAACAGAGCTTGGAGCAGATAATTTTGTGATAGAAGTTCCTCAAACACCAACAGTAAAAGAGAGTGTAACTGCAGAAAATCAGACAATTGGTGATTCTGCAACAGGAGGGGATGAAGTAGATTTTGAAATAGAAATGAAAGAGGATGAGGTCTATGAAGGTGAGGAAACAGAATTGTATGACCCGACCAAAGATTTGGAATACTATAAAAAACCGACTTTAGACCTATTCAATGTTGTTGCAAATAATGTGCAAAATATTGATTATGAAGAACAAAATAAAAATAAAGATAAGATTGTAAGTGTACTAAAAGATTTTGGGGTAGAGATTACAGCGATAAAGGCAACTGTAGGTCCTACCGTTACGTTATATGAAGTGACACCTGCACCTGGAATCAAAATATCTAAAATTAAGAATTTGAATGCAGATATTGCGATGGCTATCTCTGCTATTGGAATTCGTATAATAGCTCCGATACCGGGAAAAGGTACAATTGGTATTGAGGTTCCTAATTCCAAGCCGGTTGTGGTGCCAATGGCAGACATCATCGGAAGTAAAAAATTCCAAGAGTCTAAATTTGAATTGCCGATTGCACTAGGTAAAACAATTACCAATGATGTTTACATGGTGGACCTATGTAAAATGCCACACGTTTTGGTGGCAGGAGCAACAGGACAAGGAAAGTCTGTTGGTTTGAATGCAATCATAACCTCTTTGTTATATAAAAAGCATCCTGCCGAATTGAAGTTTGTGATGGTCGATCCAAAGATGGTGGAATTTAGTATGTATGAGCCCATCGAAAAACACTTCCTTGCCAAAATGCCGGATGCAACAGATGCCATTATTACGGATGTTTCCAAGGTGGTATTGACATTAAATTCATTGTGTGTTGAGATGGATGCTCGTTATGAATTGTTGAAGGAGGCGAGGGTGAGACAAATAAAAGAGTACAATGAGAAATTTATCAATCGTAGATTAAATCCTAACTTAGGACATCGATATTTACCTTATATTGTTGTTGTTATTGATGAGTTTGCAGATTTGATTATGCAAGTAGGAAAAGAGGTGGAAACTCCAATTGCACGTATTGCTCAAAAGGCGAGAGCAGTAGGAATCCACATGATATTGGCAACCCAAAGACCTTCTGCCAACGTAATTACCGGTGTAATTAAAGCCAATTTCCCTGCAAGATTTGCCTTTAAAGTGGCCTCTTTGTTGGAATCGCGCGTGATATTGGATAATTCAGGAGCAGAACAGTTGATAGGTAGAGGAGATATGTTGGTGTCGCAAGGAAATGATTTTGAACGTGTTCAATGTGCATTTGTTGATACTCCTGAAGTAGAACAAATTACAGATTATATATCTAAGCAGCAAGGTTATACAAGTGCATTTTTATTGCCTGAGTATGTGAGTGATGAAGATGGGGGCGAAAAAGCAAATGTTGATTTGTCCAAAAAAGATGCTATGTTTAATGAAGCAGCAGAATTAGTGGTTGCTCATCAACAAGGTTCAACTTCGATGATTCAACGTAAATTTTCTATCGGCTACAATAGAGCTGGTAGAATCATGGATCAGTTAGAGGCTGCCGGTATTGTTGGTCCTGCAGAAGGAAGTAAACCACGACAAGTATTGGTTAGTGATATGGCTCACTTAGATTCCATATTAAGTTCTTTGTAGATGGTTTTCTGTGTGAGTAAATGATTTAACGATATTAAATTTAGAAAAGATGAAGAAAATTGTATATTTATTTTTTGCCTTGTTATTACCTATTTGCTCTTTTGCACAAGAAGAGGCAGTAGATCCAAAGGCGAAAGCAATTTTGGAGAAGGCTGTAGATGCTTTTGATTCTAAGAAAGGAATTTCAGCTGATTTTTTAATTGAAATAAAAGATAGTAGAAACGGGAAGACAGAAACAATCCCTGGAATCCTTTTGCTCAAGGGAGAGAAGTTTAAATTATCTTTGAGAAATGTAGATACCTATTTTGATGGAAAGACACAATCTGTTTTTATGTCAAATGAGAAGGAAGTTACGATTAGCATTCCAGAAAAGGAGGATTTAAAGGATATTAATCCTATTTTATTAATGAAATCTTATCAAACGGATTATAAAATGCGTTATTTAGGTTCTAAAAAAGAGGCGGGATTGATGTTTGAGGAGGTTGAACTCTACCCCAATGACTTGAAAAGTCAATATTCTATTATTAGGTTAAAAATCTCAAAAGAAAAATTACAATTAAAGTCAATCTTGTTAAAAGGTAAAAGTGGTATTGATACAAAACTATCTATCCAAAATTTAGGGAACAAAGACCTATCTGATGCAACGTTTATTTTCGACGAAAAGAAATTTCCTGATGTAGAGATTATCGATTTAAGGTAATTTTAATAAAATTTTGTCGAGATGATATTGATGGCTTTGGTCAGATAGTTTATACAAATACCCCTTGCTGACAACAAGAGGTGCAAGGTTGAATTGTTCTCTGCATATCGCTGAAGAGAAAATAAATTAGGAGAATATGCGATGCGGACATCTTGTTTGGCGAATAGAACCTAAAGATACTTTTTAAGTAAATAAATTTCGAAAACTAGAATAATATTAAGAAAAATGGAAAAAGTACGATGCTTAATCATAGGCTCCGGTCCGGCCGGTTATACAGCTGCTATTTATGCAGCGAGGGCAAATTTGTCTCCTGTATTATATGAGGGAGTATTACCGGGAGGACAATTGACAACAACAACAGAAATAGAAAATTTTCCGGGTTATCCCGAGGGAATTTCCGGAGCTGAAATGATGGAAGATTTGAGAAAACAAGCCATTCGTTTTGGTACTGATGTGAGATTCGGAATTGTAACTAAAGCAGAATTAATTCCGAATAAAAGCATTATTACTATTGATGGAGAAAAGGAAATAGAAGCAACAACTGTGATTATTTCTACTGGGGCTTCTGCTAAATATTTAGGATTACCTGATGAAGCCAAATATGCAGGTATGGGCGTTTCTGCTTGTGCAACTTGTGATGGGTTCTTTTATAGAAATAAAGAGGTGATTGTTGTTGGAGGCGGAGATACTGCTTGCGAAGATGCAATGTATTTGTCGCATTTGTGCAAAAAGGTGTATCTTGCTGTTAGAAAAGATAAATTAAGAGCCTCTAAAGTAATGCAATCGCGAGTGTTTAATAACGAGAAGATTGAGATTCTTTTCAAACATGAAGTGATAGGATTATTTGGTGAAAATGGTGTTGAAGGAGCAAATTTACTTAAAAATAGAGGCGAAGTTAATCAAGAGGAGTATTCAATTCAGGTTGATGGGCTATTCCTTGCTATTGGACATCATCCAAATTCTGATTTGTTTAAAGAATATTTGAACTTGGATGAACAAGGGTACATTGCAACATTAGGATGTACACCTCAAACCAATATTCCTAGTGTTTTTGCCGCCGGAGATGTGGCAGATCCTCGTTACAGACAGGCAATTACAGCGGCTGCAAGTGGTTGTAAAGCAGCCATTGAGGCAGAAAGATATTTGATCGAGGAAGGTTTATAGAATTTTCAAAAGAGAACTTTATAATATATTGATTATTAGTGTTGTAATTTGTATATTGAAGTTCTCTTCTTATATATAATTGCTTGAGAATGTGTTTTGTGTATTTGTATTATTAGTGTATTCGCAATTAATTGACGTAATAAACGAACGAAATGGAATATGAAAATTATTCTTGGGTGTATTTTTCATAAATTAGGTTGATATACTAAGGTTTGATTGAGGTTCTTGGTTGGTTTATAAATTGGTTGAAATGAAATTTTGGAAATTATTTATAGTTTTTTTGATTATGATTGGGCAGGGGTACTGGGTATCTTCTCTTGCCGAGAATTATCGTAACCAAGTTTTTACTCCTTTGATAAATTCTGCTCAAGTTTATTTAAATAGCAATCAATTGGATTTACCTATTATGGAGATAAACTCTTCAGACGTTATCACAGTATCATTTGATTGGCTCTCTTTGGAATATGCACATTTAGCCTATCGTATAGAGCATTGTAATTGGGATTGGACTCCATCTGATTTAAATGAGATGGATTATATGCAGGGGATAAATGAAGTAACAATAGAAAATTATTACACCTCATCCAATACAACTACAGACTATACAAATTACTCTTTTACTTTACCTAATGATAATGTTCAACTTTTATTATCTGGAAATTATGTGGTAAAGATTTTCAATACGGATGAACCTGAAAAAATATTGATGACACAATGTTTTTCAATTGAAGAGCCTAAAATTTCACTTTATGGAGAGGTGAGTGGCAAAAGTATATATGGAGTGAATAGTCTTTATCAGCGTTTGATGTTTGAGATAATCTTTGATGATGGTTTCAGTGCCATAAGTGATGAATTAAAAGTTGTTATCAGGCAAAATGATAGGAGAGATAACGAAGTAAAAAATATCTCACCGACCTATATTCTCCCCAATTCTTTAAAGTATGAGGACGAACGATTATTAAATTTTGAGGGAGGTGTGGAGTATAAAAAATTAGATTTTTCACATCGTTTTAGGTATAGTGGTGAGATTGAGCGAATATCATTTCATCATCCGTATTATCATGTAGAAGTATTTCCCGGTAAAGCCGAAATCGGGAATGGGTATGAGTATGACGTAGATGTAAATGGGAAGCGAAAAATCAATGCGCAAGATGTTTGGAGCAATGCTGAAATTGACTATTCAATTGTTCATTTTACCTATCCATTGGAAGAACCATGGTTGGACGGTGCAATCTATGTTATAGGAGGTTTTAACGGAAATTATTTGGATGCAACCAACAAAATGACCTACAATTTTGAACGTAAGCAATATGAATTAGCATTGTTGTTAAAAAACGGAGGATACAACTATCAATACCTATTTTTGCCAGCCGGAAATACCAAGGGAACACTTGTTCGCACAATGGGAAGTCATTGGGAAACCGAAAATGAGTATCAAATTTATGTTTATTACAGAAATATAGGAGGGTATTATGACCAGCTGATAGGCTTTTATCAAATCAACTCCGTTCAATGATAGTGCAATATCCAACTTGTTACATTTCGACCCGAGAGTAGGGAGGTAAATCGATTGAACAAAATTCTCCTTTCAAATATTTGAAATAACCGGCCATTGCAACCATTGCTCCATTGTCCGTTGTATATGAAAATTTTGGGATGTAGATATTCCATTTGTAGCGTTGGGCATAATCTTCAAAAGCATTGCGCAAACCCGAATTAGCAGAAACTCCGCCTGCGACAGCAACATGCTTTATATTCAAATCCTTGACAGCTTTACGCAATTTAGACATTAGAATTTCTATTATAGTATATTGCAGAGAGGCGCAAAGGTCATTCTTGTTGTTTTCAATAAAATTCGGGTCTTTTTTTAGTTCATCTCTCAGAAGATAGAGAAAGGATGTTTTAAGACCACTAAAACTATAATTGTAATCAGCAATGTTAGGTTTTGCCAATGTAAATGCTTTGTGATTTCCCTCTTTTGATAGTCTGTCAATAATTGGTCCGCCGGGATAAGGCAAGCCCATCACTTTGGCACATTTATCAAAAGCCTCACCTGCAGCATCATCAATGGTTTGTCCGATAATCTCCATTTCGTCCGGATTTTTAACCAAAACGATTTGAGAATTACCACCCGAAACCAATAGACAAATAAATGGAAATTCAGGCACTTTTGCCCCCTCCTCTTTAGTTTTAATGAAATGAGCTAAGATGTGAGCTTGCAAATGATTAACATCAATCAAAGGTATGTCCAATGATAAGGCAAATCCCTTTGCAAAAGAGGTACCCACCATCAGTGACCCCATTAAGCCCGGACCTCTTGTAAAAGCTATAGCAGACAAATCCTTCTTGTCAATTCCTGATTGTTTCAAAGCCTCATGAACAACCGGAATAATGTTTTGTTGATGGGCACGAGAGGCCAATTCCGGCACAACACCTCCGTATGATTCATGAACTTTTTGTCCTGCAACAACATTAGACAAAAGATAACCATCGCTAATGACAGCTGCCGATGTATCATCGCATGATGATTCAATTGCAAGTATGTTAATCTCTTTTTTCATTATTCTATTTGCTAAACGAAATTTTATTCGTTCAAAATCTTTGCAAAAGTAGCAAAAAGAGTTGAATAAGACTATATCGAAACACCTATTTTCAAAATTAACCCGACCAAATTTATTGAAATTACCTTAAATTTTAGGAGGGATTTTCAGTAATTGCCGATAGAGGAATAATTTATTTTGTTATTTTTATTTAAAAATAGCCATATAAGGGAGTGTTTGCGTCTATTTTCTTTCTTATAAGTACCTCATGTTAAAGAGATTTTATTTATTTTTGTATAGGATTTAAAACAAGGATAATATAAAAAGATTTACCTATATAGTTTTAACCATTGTAGCTCTTTTTTTAGCTATGCTACTCATGGGGTATTTTGCTTTGCAAAACAAGGAAATGCAGAGCAAAGTTGTTCATGTTGTCTCCGAAAGTTTGTCTAAACAAGTGGGTAGTGAAGTTGATATTGATGAGTTGGAATGGACTTTCCCCAATAGTTTTATTTTGAATAATGTGTATATTGAAGATTTGAAAGGGGATACGATGTTGTTTCTTGAACGAACAAAGGTAACTATTAATCTTATACAACTCTTTTCCTCTAAAGTCTCATTTCGTACGATTCAATTTACCGGTTTGGATGCTAATCTGTCGGTTGATTCGTTGGGGGTTTCCAATTTTCAATTCTTTATTGACGCGTTCCGACGTGAGAAGGATGATTCTCTCTCCATTAAATGGTCTATGGATATTGAATCAATGGCGTTCAACGATTGTGCTTTCACCTTTAGTAATCCATATAAAGAGAAGAAAATTGGACGATTTGACCCTAATAACTTGTCTGTAAGTGAGATTAATGGTAGGGTTTATGTTCGCTCCTTTGAAAAGGACTCCATTTACATCTTATTGGAAGAGTTATCCATGAAAGAGCAATCGGATTTTGCAATTGATAATATTTCTGCAACAGTTTCCGGCAATGATGAATACTTAGGAATAGATGAATTATTATTTAAAACGCCTAATAGTGAGATTAATATTGCTAATGTGCAGCTATATCATGATAATTATAAATCATTTAAAGATCCGTTAGAGAAGTTAAGAACAGAAATTGAAATACTGCCTTCAAACATAAGTGTAAGTGATTTTTCTGCTTTCCGTCCCTCTTTGTCTGCTCTTGATGGAAATCTGTACATCAAAGGAAAAGGGTATGGAAAAAGTGATAAGTTTCAGTTAAAGGATTTTGAATTAAGTTATGGAAAATCAACAATCGCATCAGGTGATTTTTATGTCAATAACCTTTATCCGGACCCCAATAATCTACGTTTAGATGCTATTGTTAATAATCTCTCAACATCGTTTGTAGAATTGTCTGAAGTGCTTTCGGCTTCATTGAACAAGCAAATTAAATTTCCAACATTATTAGATTCGATTGGCGTTGTAACTTATCAAGGAGAGTTGGAGGGTACTATTCAAAATATGTTTTCGGATGGTATAGTTCAGACTAATGCCGGGATTTTAGATGTTATGGTAAAATTGCAAAGTAACAATCTAAACTTTGAGAAGTACAAAATAGAGGGAAATATAGGAACATCTTCCATAAATTTAGGAAAACTATTGGGTGCGAAGACTGAATTAGGAAAAACTGCATTTCAATTAGATGTATTATTCAACAGGAGCAAAGGAAAGAGTTTTACCTTAGATGCTCAAGGAAATATAGATACATTGGAATTCAGAAACTATCAGTACAAAAATATCAGTCTAAACGGAAAATTTGACACAGATGGCTTTGATGGTAAGTTAATTGTGAGTGACAAAAATGCAGAATTGTCTTTTGAAGGACGTGTAGATACTAAAAAGGACAAGCCTATCTCTCATTTCTTTGCAAATGTCTCCAATTTAAATTTAAGCGAAACCAACCTGCTTAAAAATATTCCGGATGCAAAAATCGCATTTGATGTTGAAACAAATGTGGTTGGCCATAATATTGATGAGTTTGAGGGAGCTTTTTCTATTGATAATGTGATTTTTACGCAAGGCGATAAGGAGATTTCATTTAATAATTTTAGTATTTCTGCCGAGGAAAAAGAAAATAATTCTAAAGTCTTAAATATTTATTCGGATTATGTAAATGGTTACGTAGAAGGTATTTATACCTTCTCTGATATAGCAAAAAAACTCTATAATATTGGTCAATATCATCTTAGCTCAATTTTAAAAGCACCCAAAGAGATAAAAGAAAATAGTGCCAATAGGGGAAATGATTTTTCATTTAAGTTGAGTATAGAGAATTTAGAGCCTATCAATGAAGTATATCCGCTCCCTTTTGTAGTATTGGAAGAGTCTGAGCTATCAGGTTTTTTTAATGATAAAAAAAATCAAGTAAAGGTCCGTCTTGAATCTCCGAGCTTACAATTAGGAAAAAATACTTTTAAAGATTGTATGGTTTTGTTGGAAAATCCGAAGGACGAGATTAAAGCTATTGCTCGAGCCACTTTTACTCCTAGAAATAAAAGGCGTTATCCATATTTTGTGGCATTAAATTCAAAATTGAAACATGATACATTAGATTTGAAGGTCAATTTTAGCAATAGCGACACAATTACCTACAGTGGAGAGTTGTCAACCAAGGCGATATTTAAAGACTACATCAAAGGAGAGGGGCTTACAGCGGATATTTATGTCAATCCTTCAAACGTTATTTTGAATGATACAATTTGGGAGATGCATAAAAGTAAAATTCAGATTGATAAAAAAAGGATTGATGTAGATAGTTTTTACTTTAATCATAATTCTCAATTCTTGGTGATTGATGGTGTCAATTCTTCCTCTGAAAAAGATAGTATAAATATTCATTTTAGCGATCTTCAATTAGGGTACATCAGTGATATGGTAAACAATAAAAATATATCGTTTGATGGTGTGTCTGATGGAGATTTATATCTGTTTAATTTGTTTAATACACCTTTTTTTAAGGGCGAATTATATGTTTATGATGCAGAGCTAAATGACTATGTATTAGGAGATATGTCGGTCAATACTAATTGGGATAAGATAGAAAAAAGTGTTTTGTTTAATGCAAAATTACTCTCGTTATATGATGAGCAATTGTCTCGTTCTGATATATTTGGAGGAGTTTATTTAGGAAATGATTCACTTTATATAGAGGGGGATATAAAGAATGTTGATTTAAGATTTTTGCGAACTTATCTTAAAAGTGTTTTGCAAAACAATACGGGTACGGTTAGTGGTAACGTTAAAGCTTTTGGAAAGTTTGGACATATTGGTTTAATGGGAACTGCTTATGTTAAGGACTTTGCTTTTGACGTTGGGTATTTAAATACCTCGTACGTTTTGAGTGATTCAGTCTATTTAACTCCAACCACCATACAATTGAATCAAACGCAAGCTTTTGACATTGACGGTAATAGTGCAATTGTTTCGGGATTGATTTTACATGATGGATTTAAGAATTTTAAGTTTGCGGTTGATTTAGATTGTTTAAATTTCTTAGCATTGAATACAAAGGAGGAAGATAATGAAACATTCTACGGGAAAGCTTATGCTAATGGAAATGCCAAAATATCCGGTGTTCCGGAATTGGTAAACATTGAGATGAATGTTCGTACAATGCCAAATACAATAATTACAATTCCGTTGGAGGGTACATCAACAGCAAATGAGGGATCATTTATCACTTTTGTTAAAAAAGAGGAGAATCAAACTGCATCGGAAAAAAGGAGGTTGAGACATGAAAAATTAAAGCAATTCAAAGAGCGAAATAGTTCGAAAACGACCATGAATCTATTAATCAACTTGGAGGCTACGCCGGATGCTCAAGTTCATTTGATTATGGATGCTCAGCAAGGGGATTTGATTCGTGCTAATGGTTACGGAAATCTTCAGATGTTGTATAATACTAAAGATGATGATTTCAGAATGTATGGAAACTACGAAATCTCTAAAGGAGACTATCTTTTTACTATTCAAAGTATCATAAGCAGAAAGTTTGATATCAATAGTGGTAGTACAGTGAGATGGACAGGAAATCCTTATAATGCATATATAGATATTCAAGCAAAATATGGGCTAAATGCCTCTTTGACAGATATTATTGAGGATCCTAATTTGCGTTCTACGGCTACAAATGTGAATTGTTTGTTGAATTTATCCGGAACAATTAATAGTCCGACCATCAAATTTGATATTGATTTGCCTAATTCGGATGATGACACAAAAAGTAAGTTGAAAAGTGTTATTAACACTGAGGAAGAGATGAACAAGAATATTGCTTCGTTGCTTGCTTTGGGTCATTTTTATAATACAGAAGGTTCAATTACAACAACGGCTACCAATGAATTGTCATCTGTTGGTTTTTCAACGCTATCTTCTCAACTCTCTAATTGGTTGTCAAGAATGAGTCAGGATATAAATATCGGACTCAACTATAGACCTTCATCAATAAGCGAAGATGGAACTACAACGTCAAGCGAATTTGATGTGGCTCTTTCTACTCAGTTATTGAATGATCGGTTGCTTTTGAATGGAAATTTTGGTTATAGAGATGAAGTGGCAAACACCTCTAATATCTCTAATAGCATTATTGATTTTGATTTAGAGTATAAGCTTTCCAAATCAGGAAAATTGAGAACAAAAGGATTCAATAGATCTAACAATAGTTATTTTAAACAAGCCGCCAATACGCAAGGTATAGGATTGATATACAGAGAAGATTTTGACACCTTTTCCGGATTAATGAAGTCTTATTGGAAAGGGTTGACCAAAATTTTCCGAAAAGAAGATGATGAGGAGGATGTGGAAGAAGACAAAAAGAAGATGAAAGAAAAAGAGGATTAAAAAAACTAATCAATTACAATGGATTTTCCAACAAATCCATATTCAACATTTGTCTTACAATCTCTTTTTAGTATAGAATATTGATTCATGCCGGTACAATGACAAGTTACAATTTTCTCGATATCGTATAAATTCAATTTTTTAGCCAAATTAGTCATAAATTCTTCATTCTCATGTCGTGTGTGGAAACCGCCTATTACATAGCGAAGAGGCAGTGAAAATTCGGAAATCGCCGATTGTATGATATTGATGATTCCTCTGTGTGCGCAACCATTTACAATCGTCATCTTTCCATCTTGCACTAAGGTTACAAATTGTTCATCTAAAAAATAGTCATGACGATCATCCATCATTTCATCACCCACAATAAAATGATCAAAATGAGTGTCCGAATGGTCATACAATTTTATGTTAGGAACAATGTAGATTCCCTCTGCAAGTTCTATGGTGGTTTCTGAAACACTCACCAAGCGTTCTTCCGGAATATTGACTTTTTGGGGAATTCCAATATACTTGCCATTGGTGTTATATTTATTGAAAGCCACACCTCCTTTTAAATAAATTTTAGCCTTGCTATTTAGTTCTAAAAAGCGATTCAATCCACCTGTATGGTCATAGTGTCCATGACTCAAAACAAGAGCATCGATAGATGAAATATCTATATTGAATAGTTTTGCGTTTTCTTCAAAAATATTGCTTTGACCAAGATCAAATAAAACCTTAAATCCTTGATGTTCAATATATATAGAGAATCCTAATTCCCCTTTTACATCTGGTTGATCGACACAATTATCTACTAAAATTTTTAATTTCATAACTTATCCAAATAATTTTTTGACTAAATCGGGTCTTCCTATTTTTTTTAAATCGTTGATAATCTTTTGTTTATTTTCCTTTTTATACCAAAAAAAGAATTTACGTTGTTCTAATTTTTGTTGTTGAGAACGGGGAGTCCATACTTTTTCCAATGTATATGGGTGGATACCGGTATAGTAGATTTCAGTTGAAAGCGTCATTGGAGTTGGAGTAAAATCTTGAATTTGTTCCAATTTGAAATTAAGATTTTTTGTTATGCATGCCAATTCAGCCATATCTTCTTCTGTACAATTGGGGTGACTTGAGATAAAATAGGGAATAAGTTGTTGATTAAGACCGTGTTTCCGATTGATATAATCAAACTCCCGTTTAAACGCTTCAAAAAGTTTGAAAGAAGGCTTTCTCATGCAAAACAACACTTTGTCAGATGTATGTTCCGGTGCAACTTTTAGTCGCCCTGAAGTATGTTGAGCCACAACCATTTCTGTATATTTCGACTTACTTTTATCAACTGATTCATCACCAGAAGGAATTAACATCAAATCATAACGAATACCACTACCAATAAAGAAATTTTTCACTCCATGTATGGTTGCAACTTTTTCATATAAATGAATAAGAGGAGAGTGGTCTGTATTAAGATTTTTGCAGATGGAAGGGTGAATACAAGAATATTTTTTGCATTTAGCACAAATTGCCAAATTTTTCCCTTGCATTTTATACATATTAGCAGAAGGTCCCCCTAAATCGCTTAAATAACCTTTAAACTCGGGATGTTGAGTTAATTCTTTCACCTCATCTAAAATAGATTCTTCAGAACGTGAAACAATAAATTTACCTTGATGAGCAGAAATAGCACAAAAAGCGCATCCGCCAAAACACCCGCGATGAATATTGACCGAAAATTTGATCATGTCGTAGGCTGGAATTTGTTTCCCTTTATATTTAGGGTGAGGTTGTTTGGTGAATGGAAGATGATAGGTAGCATCCAAGTCTTCGCTCTCCATTTTTGGGTATGGAGGATTTATTACCACACCTAAGTTACCGGAAATTCCTTGAATGATTCTCCGTCCATTCAATTTATTTGATTCCTCTTCTACGATGCGAAAGTTTTTGGCCTGTTTCATTTTGCTCTTCAAGCACTCTTCGTGAGAATAAAGCACAATTGATTCTGCATCATTTTTTAACTCGCAAATATCTGTGAGATAGGCTGTTTGAGGTATATTCTTTATCGAAGAAAAAGGTATCCCTTTTTTCAACTGTGAAGCCAATTCTTTTAAGGGTAATTCCCCCATGCCATAAACCAAAAGATCAGCTTTAGACTCTTTTAAGATAGAGGGTTTTAACTCATCATCCCAATAATCATAATGAGTAACCCTTCTTAGAGAGGCTTCGATTCCGCCAATAACGATTGGTACATCAGGATAAAGATTTTTCAGAATATTTGCATACACAATTGTAGCACGGTCTGGTCTCATTCCTGCTTTTCCTCCTGGTGTGTATGCATCATCAGAACGCAAGCGTTTATTGGCAGTATAATGATTCACCATAGAATCCATACATCCTGCCGAAATAGCAAAAAACAAATTCGGTTTACCTAATTTTTTGAAATCTCTTAAGTCGTCTCGCCAATTAGGTTGAGGAACTAAAGCCACTTTTAAACCTTCATGTTCCAAAATACGTCCTACAACAGCGCCGGCAAAAGAGGGATGGTCAACATACGCATCACCACTGAAAAGGATGACATCGACACTATCCCAATTTCGTATTTCCAACTCTTTTTTAGTGGTTGGCAAAAAATCCGTTAACTGAATATTTTTCATGTTAGCAAAGATAGTTATTTCGGCTATTTTGCTACTTATTTATTAATGAATTTTTAAGAGAGATAATTTTTTTTTTAAAATTAGTTAGGATTATTTAAGACAAAAGATTAATTTAGCATAGAACTTCTATAAGTTGTGTTGGATTGAATCAAACAATTTGACATTTATCTTAAGAAGTTGTGAATAACGTAACAAATATTTGAGAATGTTTTGATTTTATAGTTGACTTTAAAATTATAAGATGTAATTATGAAAGTTGCTTAAGATGAATGAAATTAGGTCAGCTCAGTTTCTATCAAAGAAATTATTTATAGAGATTGTAATAAATTAAAACAGCTTCATAGAACAGAAACAAAACAATGGTACCATCAATAAAGACGATAATTATTATATTGTTCGTATTGGTGATGATTGTGGTCATTGACTCGATCTACAGACGATTAAAACCTTTCATTTTTGCAAGGAGAGGAGAGGTTATGGCTGCTATTCGCTTGTTAATGCTTCCGAGTGATAAGTACAAAGTTCTAAATTCTGTTCTTTTAAAAACGAATTGGGGGAATTGCCAAATAGATCATGTTATTGTCTCTACATTTGGGATATTTGTATTAGAGATTAAAAATTGTAAAGGAACAATTTATGGTGGAGATAATAGTGAAAAATGGACTCGTTTTTTGAAAAAACGCAAATATGAGTTGGTTAATCCAATAAAGCAAAATGCCAACCATATTAAAGTACTGAAAGAGTTTTTAAGGGTAGATTGCCCTTTTTATTCTGTTATTGTTTTTAACAACAAAGCAAAAGTAAGGTCTAATGCGGAAACAGCGTTACTAACCAAACAAAAAGATTTAATTGAAGATATAAAGAGGCAAAATGCTATAGTTTTAAGTAGGGATGAGGTGGAAGAAATTGCTGACAAAATAAAGCAGTATAGTGTTGGTTTTATTGCGAGTACAATGAAACGCAACAAAAAAGCAAGAGAGGATATAAAGAGGAGGGTGTTTTCGGTTTCTGACGATATTTGTCCTGAATGTGGAGCAAAATTAACCATAAGAAAAAGTGAGTATGGAGAATTTTTAAGTTGTTCAAATTATCCTAAGTGTAATTATTCTCATAGATTTATCCTATAATCCTTTTTTTCTATTTTTTATCATAGCCAATAACCTTTTATATTATTAAAAAAGATTTATAACCAAATTTCAAGCTACGCCCCAATCAGTGAGTTGATTGAAATTACATCAAAGAATTTATAAATTAATAAATTTTAAGTATAAAGGGAATGGAATACGTCTATATTTATTTTACTTTTGTAAGTTGAAGCTGAATAAAGTTGATTCAATAGCAAATTGTACGACTCTCTTGAAGCGATAAAAATAACTAAAAGAGGGTTCAATTGCTGGGAATTGTCTTGTAAAATCATTTTTTAAGTTCTTGATTTTTAGAAAAAATAATTCAATATTACAAAAAACAATGAAAAAAGGAATTAAAATTTTAATTGCTGTAGTTGCATGCATTTTAGGGATATTGTTAATCGTGCCTTTAATGCTAAAAGGTAAAATCAAAGATATTGCAGAAACTACAGCCAATGAGATGTTGGAAGCAAAAGTTTCATTAGGAGATGTCTCTATGAATTTTTTTAGTGATTTCCCCAATGCTTCGTTAGGAGTAAAAGATGTTGCCATAGTAGGCATTAACGATTTTTCGGGTGATACATTGGCGAATGTAGGGGAGTTGGATGTGGTAATAAATTTAGCTTCACTATTTGGAGATTCGTACGAAATTAATGAAGTGGAGTTGAATGATGCCACCCTAAATGCAAAGTTGTTGGCAAATGGATTGGCCAATTGGGATATTGTCATTTCTTCTGATTCCACCGAGGTGGAATCAGATACCACTGCATCATCTCCGTTTAAATTGGATTTAGATGATTTCTCGGTAAATAATTTATCAGTTAGTTATGATGACCAAATGGACAGCATGTTTGCAGCCGTTAAAGGGTTAGATTTGCAATTGGTTGGTGATATTAGTTTGGATTTACAGACATTAGCAAATATTGAAAAATTTAAAATGGCTGTCGGTCAGCTTATCTATAAAGATGAAAAAGGAAGTTTAGGGGCAGATCTTAGAAATGTTTCTATGGACTTTTCTGGCAGTATGAGTGACAAGATATCTAACATTTCTACAACTTTAAGTGTGGATTCTTTGTCCCTTTTAATGGAGAACATACCTTATCTTTCTAATGTAAAAACAGAAGCAGAGATAGAATTAGAAGCCGACTTGGAAAATAATAAATTCAAGTTTGGAAAGAACTACCTTAAATTAAATGAGATTAAAGCCAATTTTGAGGGATTTGTACATGTATTAGAATCATCGATGGATATGGACTTGAAAATCAATACTCCTGATATTGATTTTAAACAAATATTATCTTTGATACCAATTATTTACAAAGATGATTTCGCTTCATTGCAGACAAGTGGAAGTGTTAATTTGAATGCGTTTGCAAAGGGACGTATGGCGGGTGATACTTTACCGGAATTGAACATCGATTTGAATATTGCAGATGCGATGTTCAAGTATCCTGATTTGCCAAGTTCAGTTAAAGATATCAATATTGTTGCCAATGTAAGAAACAATGGAAACATAACTGATTCAACTCAGATTTCTGTGCCACAATTGGCTTTTAATATGGCTGGCAATCCATTTAAAGTATCTTTAGGTGTTAAAACACCAATATCTGATCCAGACTTTAATTTTGCTGCTAATGGTAAGTTGGATTTAGGAAAAATTGTAGAGGTGATTCACCTTGAAGATATTTCGTTAAAGGGTATTTTTGATGCTGCTTTAGTAGCAGAAGGAAAGATGTCCTACATAGATAAAGAGGAGTATGAAAAGTTTCATATCAATGGAGATTTGAATCTGGCAGATTTTGTTTTGGACATGTCTTCTTTGAATTATGATGTCTTAATCAATGAGGCAAAATTAGGTTTCAGTTCTCAATTTATTAATTTAAATGCAGGATTGACATTAGGCGAAAGCGATGTCACATTAAAGGGTAAATTGCAGAACTTTATACAATACATCATGCGAGGCGAAACCATTAAAGGCTCATTAGATGTAAATTCTAAATTGTTGAATGTATCTGAATTATTAGGCGAAGAGGAGAGTGAAACAAAAGAGGTGGCAGAAGATACAACAGCAGGTTCTTCTTCTATTCATATCCCGGGAAACTTGGATTTTGCACTAAATGCAAATATTGCTACTTTGTTGTATGATGGAATCGAATTAAAAGATATTATTGCCGCTCTTTCAATAAAAGATCAGAAGGCAAAGATTAATTCTATCAAGGCTAACACAATGGGTGGAAGTTTAGGATTAAGTGGAACATTTGATACGCAAGACACTCTTAAACCTGTTGTGGATTTTGATATTGATGTTAAGGATATGATTATTGCAAAGGTATTTACTGATATTACCACAGCTAATAAATTAGTTCCATTATTGGCAGATGCAAATGGTAATTTCTCTATGAATATGGATTTTCACTCTGATATGGATAGCGAATTAAATCCGATTTTAAATAGCATCAATGCAAGCGGAAACTTTATCTCTAATGAGGTTGGATTAGACTCTGTTGCAGCACTTGAAAAAATAGCAGAATTGGTAAAATATCCAGCACTGAAAAATCCTTCTTTGAAAGATATTAGTATCAAATTTTTAATCAAAGATGGAAGGGTAACAGCAGACCCGTTTGAAACATTTATTCAAACAGCAAAATTGAACGTATCGGGTTCTTCCGGTTTAGACCAAACTTTGGATTATGTGACAACAATTACGTTGCCTGAATCAATAAAATCGTTGGTTCCATTAGCTATTGATGTTAAAATTGGTGGAACATTTAGAAATCCTAAAATTTCCATTGGAGCAGAAAAAACATTGGAAAATTTGAAGGAAACAGCTATTGAAACTGTTACAAAAGTTGTGGATGAAGCTAAAGAAAAAGCAATTGCAGCTGCAAAGGAGAGTAAAGAAAAATTAGTCCAAGCAGCCATAAAACAAAAGGAGAGTCTTGTTAAAGTTGCAACAGAATCCGGCAATAAATTGGTTGCAAAAGCACAGCAACAATCGGATAGTTTACAAGCCAAAGCAAATAATCCGATTGCAAAAGCAGCAGCAAAGAAAACGGGTGATGCATTGGTAAAAAAGGCACAAGAGCAATCTAAGAAATTAGTTAGTGATGCCACTGCTTCAGGAGATAAGTTGATTAATAATGCGCAAAAAGAAGGTGATGAACTTATCAATAAAGTTGCATCAACAACTAAATCTGAAAATACTAAAGAGTAATTTGCTCTGAATTTGAAAATGGTATCTAAAGAACTGTGTGTTTTACAACTCTGATTTTGAGCTTAAAATGCACAGTTCTTTTTTTTTAGAGAGTGTTCTAATTGTAGTAATGCGATTTTTTGGCATTCAATAATTTATTATTTTTGCAACACGAAAAGTTTTGTTTTATCTTGTGTGGTGAATGAGATAATTTTTTAGAGAGGAATTAAGATTGGTAAAATACATGGAAATAGGAAAAATAAATAGTGCAACAATCAGTTCCATAGATAAAGATTCTGTAACTATCCGTTTGGCAGACGGAACACTTTTGTCTATGGATAAAAAAGAGATGAAAGAAGAATATACAGAGGATGCAACTCTTGATGTCTTCATATACAACGATAATAAAGGAGTTTTGGTTGCTACTCAGCGAATTCCGTATGCTATTGTTGGTGAATTTGATTTTTTGGAGGTTGTTAAAGTTACTAAAGATGGAGCTCTATTAGACTGGGGGATTAAGAAAAATCTCTTTCTTCCAAGCAGAGAACAGACAACCCGTTTAGTTGAAGGAGAATCCTATTTGATATATGTTTTGTACGATGATAATACAAAACAAATTATAGGAACGATGCATGTAGATGAGTATTTGAGTGATGAACTTCCTACATTCAAAAGAAATGATGAGGTGGAAATTTTGGTAACCAAAGAGACTCCCTTGGGTTTTAAGGCAATTATTAATGATAAATTTCAAGGTCTCATATATCATAATGAAGTCTTTGAACATGTATGTCCCGGTATGCGAACACAAGCCTACATCAAAGGTGTTCGAGAAGATGGAAAGATAGATTTAGCACTTCAAAAACAAGGTTATGATGCTATAGAAACAATAACAGAACAGTTATTAAAAGAACTTGAGCGTCAGGGAGGATTCTTGTCGGTGACAGATAAGACCGATTCCGAAACCATTGGGAATAAGTTTGGATGTAGTAAAAAGAACTTTAAAAAGGCAGTTGGAGCACTATATAAGCAACGACTAATAGATATTGAAGAGAACGGGATTCGATTATTATAGAATTCATTCATAAAATCAATAGAACCTTTATAAATCAGTAGATACAATGATTGTTGCTCATTAGATCTACTGATTTATAGTTTGTTAAAAGGTGTTGAAATTACCATCGTAATTACCTTGAATTACCCCTTAATTTACAGAACCCAAAACTTTTTGAAAAACGTACATCCCATTAAATTTATCACTTAAATCAATAGGGTGTTTGAATAATCCAAAAACAGATGAACCGGAGCCGGACATAGATGCATATATAGCATCGTTTTCGTAAAAGATGTCTTTTATTTTTGCTATTTCAGGAAATAATTCAAAAACACTGATTTCAAAATCATTTTTTATATTTCCTTTCCATTGCTGTATAGGGTAATTAATCATTGTTGTCAACTTGCATTGAGAGGGTTTCGGAACTACTAAAGAGTAGGCATTTTGAGTAGAAACAAAAATATTCGGTTTCACTAAAACAAAGTAGAGACCTTGCATAGAGAAAGAAATCGGTTCAATAATATCACCGATACCGGTTACGTAGGCAGGTCTATTTTCGATAAAGAAAGGACAATCAGCCCCTAATTTTTTGGCAATATTTTTTAGTTTCTCAGTAGATAGTCCTAAAGAAAATAAATCATTGAGAGCTTTTAGCATAAAGGCAGCATCAGAAGAGCCTCCGCCAAGTCCTGCACCAAATGGAATCAACTTGTTCATGTATATTTTTACAGGCGGTAAATTGTATTCAGACTTCAATAAATTGTAAGCTTTCATTACGAGATTAGATTCAATCGGACCATCAATTTTGAGTCCTTCAATAATCATTTCTGTAGTTCCGTCATTAGCTTCTACCACCTCAAGAATATCTTTGAGAGGAATGGGGTAAAACACACTTTCTATATTGTGATAATTATCCGGACGTTTTTCAACGATATTTAGTCCGATATTAATCTTAGCATTAGGAAAAACAACCATAAAAATTATATTTAATATTGTCAAACTTCAAAATACTCCTCAAACTACATCAAAAGTATTGGGCAGATGTAAATGGAGAGTCTTACTACTCAAATATATTTTCTAATCAATACAAAGAAGAGATTAGACCAATAAAATTTACGGCAAATTTATAATAAGTTATTAGGAAAAAAAATAAAATAAATTTAATAAGTATAGAATATATTCTAATATTTTGTTTATATTTACGAATCAAAAAATGAAAAGTAGTTGTTATGGAAGAGCGTTTAGTTACAGTGGCAATTCATACTTATGAAAAGGCACAAATTCTAAAATCTGTGCTGGAGATTCATGGAATTGACGCATATATTCATAATGTAAACCAAATTTTGCCGGTGATTTCAGCCGGAGTCAGGGTACGTATTCGCGAAAGTGATTTACCTAAAGCTTTGGCTATTATTGAGGATATGAACAATACGGAAGCTGTTTATAAAGCCTTGGAGGAGGTAAATAAACAATCCATGGTATTGCTACCGATAGATTTTTCAGACTACTCTCTGAAAGCTTGTGAATTTGGTTTTAATTTTGCAGCGATTAATAAGGCAGAAGTTGTTTTATTCCATGCATATTTGCCACCATCATTCAGCTCAATGCCCATAGGAGATGTTATCAATTATGACAACCACAAGGATGATGACACAATTAGGAAGATGTTAGAGAAGTCGAAGGGCGAGATTGATAAGTTGTGTGTAATAATTGATGAAAAGATTAATTCGGGAGCTTGGCCCAACGTAAAATATAGAAAAGTATTGCGGGAAGGTGTTCCGGAAGAGCAAATCATAGGTTATGCAGAACGTCATAAACCTTTGTCAATTGTAATGGGGACAAGAGGAAAAGATCAAAAAGATGCAGACTTGATTGGAAGTGTAACTGCAGAGATTATTGAGCGATCAAGAGTTCCTGTATTTACTATTCCAGAAAATATTATGTTGAATAAGATAGAGGATATTAAAAATATTGCTTATTCAACAAATTTTGAGGATAAGGATTTGATAGCTTTTGAAAAGTTGGTCTCATTTTTGAAACCATACAATTTCAAAATGCACTTTATTCACTACAACAATAATGATGATAATTGGGCGGAAATTAAGTTGAGTGGAATAAAAGAGTATTTTCAAAGACATTATTCGGATATAGAGTTCGAATATCACTTGTTGGATGGAGAAGATATTTTGTCTGCATACGATAAGTTTATACATGATAATAATATTGATGTAGTATCTATGACAACTCATAGAAGGAATTTATTTTCAAGATTGTTTAACCCCAGTATGGCAAGAAAAATGGTATTCCATACTGATACACCAATGCTGGTTTTTCATGCATAAAACCAGTATAAATATAGACTGATGAAAAATATAGGGATGATTATTAGTATGTTTCTTTTGGTAATTTGTTGCACATGTTCAGCAGAAAACCAGATGAAACCTGAGAATGGAGAAAATGTAGTAAGGTATTGGGCTCCACAAATACCGGAGTCTATAACCTTTTGTGGCGAAAATATTAATCTTAGTAATTACTATCTGCGAGAGCGTTTTGATAGGGAATTATTAAGTTTTAGTTATTGGCATTCGCAAGTTTTTTTGATGATCAAACGAGCCAATAAGTTTTTTCCGATTATAGAACCTATTTTGAAAGAGAATGGAGTTCCGGAAGATTTTAAATACTTGGCTTTGATAGAGAGTAACTTGGATCAGAGAGCCATATCTCCAGCAAAAGCTGCGGGTATTTGGCAGTTACTACCGGCAACAGCGAAAGAATATGGCTTGATTGTTAATGATGATGTTGATGAGCGTTATAATGTTGAAAAATCAACAAAAGCAGCTTGTGATTTTCTAAAAAGGTCTTATGAGAAGACCGGAAATTGGGTAACAGCAGCTGCTGCTTATAATACGGGACTTGCTAGGGTTCTAAAGCAAATTGAACTTCAAAAAACTAACAATTATTTTGAGATGTTGTTTGGAGAAGAGACAAATCGTTATGTTTTTAGAATTATTTTAGCTAAATTTGTACTCGAAAATCCTAAAGAGTTAGGATTTTTCTTAAAGAAGGAGGATTTGTATTATCCTATGAAGGCTGATATTGTTAAGGTTGATTCTTCAGTCCCTAATTTAACAGATTTTGCCATTGAAAAGGGGATAAACTATCAGTTACTAAAAGATGCTAATCCTTGGTTGAGAACAAATAAGATAATTAATAACGAACGTAAAGAATTATTTATAAAGATTCCAACGCAAGAATATTTGAAAAATCCTCAAAAAGGTGGGAGTGTTCATTTTGAAAAATGGGTTGTGAATCCTTAATACTAACTCAGTAAAAAGTCTTTTATTATGAAACGATTTTATAATTTTATATTTTTAGGTGTGTTGATATTTTTCTGTGGAAGTGTATCTGCACAAGTGGCTTGTTTTAAATCATTTAGAGAAACAAAAGGTCTTGTTACTCCTAAATCGAATGGATTATATGTATGGGGACCTTGGGAACAGAGTAATGCTTATGTGTTATTAGATATGAGCAAAAAAAATATTTTAGTTCATGACGCAATTGGTAATACGACAAAAGAATTTGAGATTTTTGATAAGCCGGAAAATTGGACTCGCAAAAAGAATTACAAAGTAATCAAATTTGAATGTATGGAGAAGGTAACCATGGAAAAATTTTATGTTCGTTTGTACGAATATGATTCTGGAGAATTCAGAGTAACTGTCATGGACCCTAAAAATGCTACTAGATATTCTGTTGTATATATTAATGAAGATGAGGTTCCGGATAATGTAAATTTTTCTGAAACTACAGCTAAAGCAGAATAATTTTTTTAGAAGTTGTTTAAATTTTATTTCGAGCATATTTGAGAGAGAGTTCGCACAGTAATTTACTCGAAGTAAATTCAAAAATTTCTCGAAATGAATTTGTAGAACCCTTCTAAATATCAGAAATCATGGTTTATGTCATAATTCGCATGCGTTCATGAAAAATAGTTTTAGTAAAGTTTAGGCAGAATGTAACGAATATTAATAGCATTTTTTTTTCAATTAATATTTGGTGTTTATGTTTGTATAAACAAAAACAATTGTAGTTATGAATGAAAGAGAGATTGTAAAATATGAAAAATATTATTCCAAAGAGCAGCTTTTAAAAAAACTAAGAGACTGTGGTAAAATTGTTGGAAAAAAGTTGTTACATTATGTCTTGACTCTATATTATGCCTTATGGGAAGGTTCTTTGTCTGTAAAAGAAAAGAGTCTGATAATTGGGGCTTTAGGTTATTTTATTTTACCTATTGATGTAGTGCCGGATTTTATGCTTCCCATTGGATATGCTGATGATCTAACACTTTTAACTTTTGTTTTTACTAAGTTGAAAAATGCAGTCACACCGGAAATTAATCATAAAGCAAAATTAAAAGTAGATGAGTTATTGGGTGATTCATCAAGTTGTATTATAGAGTAAAGTTTATATGTTAGAATCTTATCGTGTAATATTAGCATCCAATTCACCTCGAAGAAAAGAGTTATTAACTGGGGTTGGCGTTTCTTTTGAAGTTATGACTATCCCGGGTATAGATGAATCATTTCCGGATACATTGAAAGGTGGAGATATTCCTCTTTTTTTAGCAAGAAAAAAGTGTGATGCTTATCAAGATATTTTGCGAGACAATGTTTTAATTATTACGGCAGATACAATTGTTTGGCAAGATGGAAAGGTTTTGGGCAAACCCAAGGATAGGAGAGAGGCTGTTGAAATGATTACAGCACTTTCTGGCAGAAGTCACACTGTTTATACAGGTGTATGTGTTAGAAGTACTACCAAAGAAGAGGCTTTTTATACAGAGTCTAAGGTGTTTTTTGATGAGTTATCAGTAGATGAAATAGAGTACTATGTAGATAACTTTAAACCCTATGATAAAGCCGGTGCATACGGAATTCAGGAGTGGATTGGTTATATTGCTGTAAGAAAAATAGAAGGAAGTTATTTCAACATAATGGGGTTACCTATTCAAAGATTGTACCAAGTGTTGAAACAATTTTAGCCCATATAGAGGACTTGCAATAATGTATAAAGGGCTAAGATTTATACCTCCTTTGTAAGAAGAAGTTCGGGAATATTAACTTTATCCAAAACATCAATAGCAGCTTCGTAGCCAATTTTCATTATATCAGCAGCTTTTGATGAATCAAACATTCCAAATTCTTTTGCTTTCATGGTTTCAATTACAATGTCGCAATGTTTCTTCTGTTCTATCGTATTTCCGTTTACGGATAAGTGAAAAACACGTTCTGCAACATCCATTAGTCCCATTGCGTTGTCAATATTGTTTATAGGATTTACGTGCACACCAATGACGATATCACAATTATTCTTTCGTAAAATTTCGGCAGGTAAATTACAAAATATTCCTCCGTCAATGTATAGTTTCCCCTTTATTTTAGTGGGTCTAAAAAAGATAGGAACTGTGGAGGAGGCAATAATGCAATCCAACAAATCTCCGGAAGAAAAATAAACATTCCTTCCATTGCTCATATCGGTAGCATTTATGATTGTTGGTATTTTTAAATCCTCAAACTTTTTAGCTTGTAATAACTCTTTCAACGAGTCTCTAAATCCTTTCATGGTTGCGAATCCCCCATATTTAGGTAAATTGAGAGATACCATTTGAAATAAGTTGCAACGCTGAAAAAAGTCGAGCAGTTCATCGTAGGAATGACCATCAGCATAAAGAGCACCAACAATAGACCCTGCACTAACTCCTGAAATCATATCTATTGGAATATGACGCTCTTCCAGTGCTTTTAACACACCTAAATGAGCTATTCCTTTTGCACCTCCGCCACTTAATGCTAATCCAATTTTTGGTCTGATTGTTATTACTTCCTTATTTGACATCATAATGTGTTTATTTTTATTTGGTCATTTACAGTTTTTGTAAAATAAAACCAAGACACACTCTTTAAAGTTGTTTTAATTTTTACAAAAGTACTAAACAACAATTATATAATCATTTTTTTTATGTTTTTTTAGTAGTTTTCTGCGGTCATCTGTTTCTACAGGTTAATATCCTATATAAAAAATCACAGCATGATTATGCACCATGCTGTGATAAAATTTTATTTTATGTAATCTATAGACTACATCATCGCTAACAAAATTATTTAGCTTGTTCCAAAGCCAAAGTTTTTGTAGGTTGGTCACAAACTTCAGAAGGACCGAAATATTGGATTGGACCAGGATATACATAGCAAGTATCAATAGCCCATTTTTCTCTATTTTCAGCCAATTTTTTGAAAGGAGCACCATCCAATCTAACCAAAGCTTTTTGGATAACCGGTTTCATTGCACCATGGCGTTTTTCCATGTTCATCATCATCGTAACAGGAACACCTCCTGCAATCCATTGATCAGCCGGTGCAGTAGTATTTCTTACAGATGACATATAACCGGTTTTTCCGCTTGCAATCAATTGAGTTGCATTGAACCCTAAAGCGTAACAATAGTCAGCGTCGAAGTTAGAAGGAGCTGCACAACGACCTTCATAACCGAAGAAGTGACCTAAACCGGAGAATTTACCAACATATTTGCCTTCAGCTTTCATTGAATCCAATTTAACCTTAACCATCTCAATCAACAATTTTTCAGTCTCAATCAATGACACTTGAACGTTTCCGTGAGGGTCGCGATCTAAAGTTAATTGTTTTTGAATTCCTTCCGGAAGAGATGCATATACGGCAGCAGATGTTGCAGACAATTTTGAAACAGCACATTTCACGTCTGAGCATTCAGCTAACAAGTCGTTCAATTCCTTAATCAAGACTTTCATTTCCGGAATAAACTCAATCAATCCCTCAGGAATCAATACAACACCAAAGTTATTACCGTTTGCAGCACGAGTAGCAACAATGTTTGCGATATTGCTTACGATAGCATCCAAAGTCATCTTTTTCTCTTCAACCTCTTCTGATACAATACAGATGTTTGGTTGAGTTTGTAATCCACACTCCAACGCAATGTGAGATGCAGAACGACCCATCAATTTGATAAAGTGCCAATATTTTTTCGCAGAATTGGCATCTCGCATGATGTTTCCAATAACTTCTGAATATACTTTACATGCAGTGTCAAATCCAAAAGACGTTTCAATCATTTCATTTTTCAAGTCTCCATCAATTGTTTTGGGACAACCGATTACTTGAATTCCACATTTCTTTTGCAAATAGTATTCTGCTAATACACAAGCATTTGTATTTGAATCGTCACCACCAATGATAACTAATGCTTTGATATTTAATTTGTTGCAGATTTCGATACCTTTGTCAAATTGTTCTGTTTCTTCCAATTTTGTTCTTCCGGAACCAATAATGTCGAATCCTCCTGTATTACGATATTCATCGATAATATCAGAAGTCAACTCCATGTATTTGTGATCGATCAATCCGCTTGGTCCTCCCAAGAATCCATACAACTTGCTATCTTTGTTCAATGACTTCAAGCCATCAAACAATCCGGAAATTACATTGTGCCCTCCGGGTGCTTGTCCTCCAGACAATATTACACCTACATTTATTGCCGGTGCTTCTGCTTTGCTTGCAGCTGCTTCAAAAGTAATTAACGGCATTCCGTATGTGTTAGGGAACAATTTCTTAATCTCTTCTTGGTCTGCTACTGATTGTGTTGCTTTACCTTCTTTTAGAGCTACTCCTCCTTGTAATGCTTTAGGCAACTTGGGTTGATACGCTGCCCTTGCAATTTGCAATGCACTTTTTGTCATTTTATCTGTTTTTTAGAATTAATAATTTTCTTTTTCGCAAAGTTAACTCTTTTTTTCTTTTTCCCTATTTAATCACACCTTTTTTTGCGCTTTTTAATTTATGTTTCTTTTTCAACTTTTATTCTTTGCTTAAAAAATGTTAAATCAGATTGTTTTGAAAAATATTTTCTAAAATTATGTTGTGTGTTTATGTTTTATAACATATCTTTGCATCGTCAAAATAAATGAAGTTTAATTTAAATAGTTATAATAATGGTTTGTATCAATATGTTAATCATTGCATTGTTGAAAAAATATGCTCCTAAATTTTAATTAACAACAAGCAAGGTAATTTATTTAAGGTTGATACGCATTCGTTACTTATTTACTGCGAATGCGTTTTGTTTTTTTATGATTCTCTGATTTTTATTTGTAACTTTGTTCCGTATTGGAGTGGATTGCTCATTTCTTGATGATTGTTACAAATAGATGGAAAATGATTGCGAAAAGGATTTACTCGTTATGTGGAAATTATTTTGTTTGATTTTTAACGATTGAAGTCTTGCGACTTTTTGATATGAATATTATGAAACGTGCTTTATTTATTGATAGGGATGGAACATTGATTGTGGAACCTCCTGTTACTTATCAAGTGGATACTTTGGATCAGTTGGAATTTCTTCCAAAGGTTCTTAGAAATCTCTATTTTATACAATCCAATTTGTCTTTTGAGTTGGTGATGGTTACAAATCAAGATGGTTTGGGAACTGATGTTTACCCTCAGGAAAATTTTGATATTGTTCAAGGAAAAATGTTGAAAATTTTTGAAAGTGAAGGGGTTACGTTTGATGCAATCCATATTGATAAATCTTTTCCGGAAGATAATCTTTCTACTAGGAAACCAGGTATTGGCATGCTTACGCAATATTTGAATGGGGATTATGATTTGACCTCTTCTTTTGTTATTGGTGATCGTATTACAGATGTTATTCTTGCCAAAAATTTGGGTTGCCGAGCTATTTTTTTGATGGATAATGAAGAGGCTGTTTCGTTGTTGAAGGAGCATCAATTAGAGGATTGTTGTGCTTTGGTTACAAAGGATTGGGATCGTATTTCTGAATTCTTATTTGCCGGTGAGAGAAAGTCTTCTATCAAAAGAACAACAAAAGAGACTGATATCGATGTAACGTTGAATTTAGATGGTAATGGAACTTGCCATATAAATACAGGTCTTGGCTTTTTTGATCACATGTTAGAACAGATAGGAAAACACTCCGGTTGTGATTTATCTGTGTTTGTTAAAGGTGACTTAAATGTGGATGAGCATCATACAATCGAGGATGTCGCAATTACTTTGGGAGAGGCAATTCGCAAAGCGTTGGGGGATAAACGTGGTGTAGAAAGGTATGGATACTGCTTGCCTATGGATGATTGTCTATGCAGTGTGGCTCTTGATTTTGGCGGTCGCCCGTGGTTGGTGTGGGATGCTGAATTTAAGCGCGAATATGTTGGGGATATGCCAACAGAAATGTTCCTACACTTTTTTAAATCGTTAAGTGACGCTGCTATGATGAATTTGAACGTTAAGGCGGAGGGAACCAATGAGCATCATAAAATCGAGGGGATATTTAAGGCTTTCGCCAGAGCGATGAAGATGGCTATAAAACGAGATATTTATAAGTATGAGTTACCTTCCACTAAAGGGGTAATATAGCACTATAGATTTCCTGACGAATTTTTTTTCACTTTCTTCATATTTGAAGGTAATGGCTGGGGGGGGTGTGATGGTTGATTCTAACATTTAGCTAAATTTTTAGCCCCCTCCTTAGGTTATTTATAGAAATTTATTAAATTGTTTTATACTACTTAAATTAGAAAAACTTTTGCAGAGCGCATATCGTTACCAAGTAAAAACTTGTTGGGATATGCGCTCTAAACGTTGCTACATATTACTATTGTTACTTTTGACTTATCTTTTTCCTCTCGCTCTCCATTGCGAAAGTGAGGTGAGATGGGGGAATGATAGTTTGTTGTCAATTATGGATAATAGTCCTTCTTTTATGCTCTTTAAGGATAATTACTTTATTACCGGTTTAAGCAGGATTAAAAAACCTTTGGATGATAATTGTGATGTGAAATTTCAGGTGAGTTTTAAGTTGCGCATGACGAAAAGTGTTCTTCCTTTTAAAACGTATCTCTTTTTTACTTATACTCAAAAGTCGATATGGAATATCTATGCGCCATCTTGTCCGTTTGAGGATAATAACTACAATCCTGCTTTTGGATTGGGAAAATATGTCTTTAAAGAAGGGAAACTATTTTCTCATTTTGCGTTGATGTTTGAGCATGAATCCAATGGAAAGGGGAGAAGTGACTCTCGAAGCTGGAATCGGTTGAGTTTTCATTGTATGTTTCCGTTGAATCGTTGTTTGAATTTACAATTTCAGTGTTGGATTCCTTTTGTAAAACGCGAAAAGTATAATCGTGATTACTTACAATATCAAGGATTGGCTAGTGTTTCTCTGTTTGCACGAACGCCTAAAGAGAATTTTCAGTTCTCATTTACTGCTGTTAAATGTGGTAATTGGAATTTTAAATTCAATATTGTGGCTGAGGCTGGGTATAAAATTCCCTTTCTTGAAAATACTTTTTTATTCCTCCAATTTTGTTCCGGATATGCAGAGTATATGTTGCGATACAAAGAGGCAAAGAACTCTTTACGTATTGGATTCTGTTTTAAACCCTCTTTTTTTAATTTACAATAGGGAATTTGCTACCGGAATAGATGGTAGTATATTGTCTCCAATTAAGATTTATTTAAGGCGAGTTGTGAGAAAATGTAAGTCTCTGAAATTTACTCGAAATAAATTCAAAAGCTTCTGAAACTGAATTTATGAGCCATAAATAGAAAGTCGTAATTTATAGAAGTTACCATAATTAAAAAAGGGCGCATCAAAAATTGAATTTTGATACACCCTCCCTCTCTTTTATGAATAAGAAGCATGGTTATGCCCCAAAACTTCTAATAAATCTTGACTAGAATCTCTTCTTGAGCAGATACAATTTCACCTGCATTTCCTGTTTTTATTGTTATAGAAACAGCCTTAATACCTTCATCTTTTCTAATTTCATTTTCTGCGAAAATGGTGTATTCTGTATTAGATTCCAATTTTGCAAATGCATATAAACCTTCCTCGTTAGCTCTTGTATCTTCAATTGTTGTTCCATTGGAGCTTTTTAAATAAACGCGAACACCAACTCCAGGAAGAGGTTCTATAGCATCTTCATATTTTGCAATAATTTTTCCCACAATTCCGCAATAACCTACATTTTTACCATCTTGAATGTAGATGTCTTCCACCATTGTTGACCCTTCATCTACCACTTCAACATTTTTTACTTCCGCTACTTTTTCGCCTGAACCATAATCGCTGAAAGTATAGATAGTGTATTTTCCATCATTTAAGTAGTTGAATTTATAGGTTCCATTGTGGTTGGTGCTGACTTTATCATCGTATCCATATTCATTATCGCCATAAACAATGAAAACATCCTCATCGCATGCCAAAACAGTATCTTTTACAAAATAGTAACCTGAAGTACTATCAAATTCGATAGCTCCATCGTCTATTATTTTATATACTTTTCCTACAATGTTGCCGGAACCTCCTTCTCCCTCTTTCTTTTCGCACGAAACGAAAATTAATCCCAAACATATTAGTTTAGTTAACAATAAATAGTACTTCTTCATACTTGTATAATTTTTTCTCAAAATTAGCTATTTTTTTCTTACTTAAAAATTTTTTTTAGTATAAATTACAGAGGGGGCTTTGATTACTTGTTCAATAATGGATTATACATCATAATTGCATTATTTTCGGACACTAATTCCTCTTTCTCTTCTCCGGTCTTTGTATTAGTAATTTTGCGCCATATTCTGTTATGACGAGTGTATCCGCCCCACCATTGCTGCTTTATGCAATGGTCGCGTTCAAAAACTTCGTACGATGAATCGTTTTTCTTGTCGCTTGAGATGATACCATGTAGATATTCGTTGTCAAGCCAAAGATTTATCTTGAAGTTCTTATCCGTATTATTTTTCAACTGTAAATCTATGTAGTTGTAGGCAAGTGTGGCACCGCAAGCAAATGGCACTGTGCGATTTGAGTCGGGGAACACATCGTAACTATGTCTCCAGCGTTCTGCCACACTCAGCGGTGTATGTAACGCCATCCAATACAGAAGATTGCCCAATTGGCACAAACCGCCGCCAACTCCTGTCCTAACTTTGCCATTATGAATCATCATACCCTCTTTATATCCCTTTCGTGCAGAAGGCCTACCCACAAGTTTCCATATAGAAAAAGTCTCATTAGGACGAATCACAACTCCGTCTATCAGAGCTATGGCAAGTCGTAAGTTTGTTATTTTGTTATGTTGCAAATACATATCAACATCTTTTAACTTACGCAACAACATAGACTTATGTTCAATGACTTTATAAGGACATTCTACATCCCTCACTTTTGAAAATTTTGTTGATGAGAAGTGCCACTGTACTTTCCTTTTCAGTATGTAGTACTCCCTTCCGCAGAGACGGCGTAATGTACTCCTTTCGATTGGCTTTTCAACTTCATTCATCATAGCACTTCTCTTTTACTAAGTTTTACATTCTTTTGTTATCTTTGAATCTTTACAAATTTTTATTACTTTTCAATCAATTTATCGTGTTTAATCAAAAATCCGATATTTAAACCAAAGTTCCAATTTTTTTTCGGATAGCTGTAGTAATTGCCATATAGACCTATAGTGAGATACTTTAGTTGAAATACACCTAATAATTCAGTTAAGAAGTAAGGTTTTGCAAAGGGTGAAAAATCGCCATACTTCACACCTAATGTAGCTGTGGGTTGAATGATAGAATAGGGGAGGAATAGGTAATTTTCCGACCGGAAGTGTAAGTACTTATTGATTTTAATTATCGGTTTTATTCCGGCAGCCACATATTTTTCAGCGCAAAATGAAGGATTAAATATCAGTTGCGAGTGTTTTGTAGGGGCAAATTGAGGTGTCATTAATAGGGTTTCCATGTAATTGTCTTCCAATTTATGAGTGGAGAACATACCCTCAGCATATAAACCTAATGCAAAATGCTTTCCCATGGATATATAATAGTCGATAAGCCCGCTAACCTGAAACCAATCGTTTCGATTGGTTGCTTTTTGCAATTTAAGAATTGGCAAGTTGTTATCATTTATAGGTGAAAAAAAGAATTTTTTCCTTTTCCCGAATATGTATTGTCCGGTCAGTTTAAATTGAGAACCGGAGGTTGGATATTGCTTGTGTGAAAGAGAGTTATGATTGTATTGTAGGCTGGCAACAGAAAGATTATAGGTGCTTTTATCCAAATTCTCTTTTGAATCGGAATAAAGACCATAATACTTATTAATGATTCGACCATAACCATACCCTAAATCCATTTTCCCTTTAAGGTAAAAAGGTAAACTGAATTTAAATTTTGTATAAAATTCCGTACTATATGCTTCGGTAGGTATATCTACCTCATAAAAAGCCTTTTGTTTTTGTGTATAAGAGGTGCGATTTATATCGGCAATTATTTTCAGACAGAATGGAATTTGGTTGGGAAAATCGATTCTTGTCAACAGATGTACATTGTTATATAAAACACCAATTTGACCATCTAAAGTGATTTTATATGCAAGGTTATAGATATTTTGGTATTTCAGACTTAAATAGAGCTGATTGGTTGTAGATGATGATATATTTCCTCCCAATCCTAAATTTAGTTTTTCATTCATTTTAACATTCAAAATCAAGTCGAAGGCACGATTGGCTTCGTTGTATTCTGCACTTGGTATAATCTCTGCTATTTTCTCGTCTGATAGTAACTTGAAATAGGTCTTTTTGAATGTATTTATGTCGAAGTACTCTCCGTTCTTATGAAAACTTTTCGAGATATATTTTTGCTGTGCCGGTTGCACACCTTTAATAATGACATCTTTAAAAATAAGGTCAGTCTGCG
Organism: Bacteroidales bacterium; assembly: GCA_015061185.1. Lineage (GTDB taxonomy): Bacteria > Bacteroidota > Bacteroidia > Bacteroidales > Paludibacteraceae > UBA1181. The sequence goes on along the minus strand of SUWZ01000005.1, from coordinate 3,815 downwards.
CTGCTTTGTATTTTTCTCTTCGTTTTTTTAAATCATTTTTCTGCTCACGGCGTTCGACCGATGCTTTGATTTTATCAATATTTGCAATAGTGGAGTCGTAGCCGATTTGAATTAACTCTTTTGCTCGTTCAAATTGCAGCAATCCAACGTCTTGAAAGTCATAATCAATCACAATTCCATCTTTTTCATTTATATGATATACAGTTCGTTCCATTATGAGGTTTTCTAACAATCCCAACATATCATTTTCTTGAGGTTTAGGAGGGTTTTGACCGACATAATTTCCGATTATATAGTCCGGAGCAAATTCATCAATCATAATGTCAATAGGGAAGTTGTTATATATTCCACCATCTAATAGCAGTTTGTCATTGACTGCCATAGGTTTGAAAACAAAAGGGAATGACATGGATGTACGCACGGCATCACCTAAGTTGCCTGATTTATGGATATAGGGCTTTTTAGCAACAATATCTGCTGCAACACTTCGAAAAGGAATAAAAAGAGAATCGAAGTCACCTTTGCTGTAGGCAGAGGATTGTGCGTATAGACTTAGCATTGCTTGGTTTATCTGATGAGGAGACAAAACGCTGGAAGGTAGTTTGATCGTGGAAGAAAGAGAATCTTTTAGATTGATCCAAAAGGATATAAATTCGGGAGTAGGATCTTCCTGTTTAAAGAAAAATTGGTGATTTTTATCTACTTCGCCCTCTTTCCATAGTGAGAATTCATTGGATAAGATTAAGTTTTCTATTTCTTCTGGTGTATAACCGATGGAGTAGAGAGAGCCTATAATCGCTCCCATCGAAGTTCCTGTAATATAATCAATTGGAATATTATTCTCTTCTAAGGCTTTTAAAACCCCAATATGCGCACATCCTTTCGCACCACCTCCGCTTAATACCAATCCAACCTTTTGGGCATTCAAAGTAAAAATAGAGAAGATAGCGAGCAACAAGCTTATAAGAAGTATTTTTTTTGTCATACTTAATCGTTTCACATGCTCATATATACCCTAATCCGGAATTTTCAAAATAAATTGATTATACCTAATTACAACAATGTAAAGTTAATCATATTCTCTTAAAATTATTATATTGCTAACTTTTTTTCACAATAAAAAACAAAGAGAGTTTTTTTGTTCTCAATTTCCTTCTTTTTTTGTCAACATTTATAAATTGAACTTTTCATTTTTTTTCTATCCGCTTATTGCGGATGGTATGGAATTTATTTTATCTATTTTGCTTTTATTCATTTAGTTATATTGTTCTTACTACACCATTTGTATATGGAAACAAACTAAGAAGCTGTTTAAATTTTATTGAAAAAAATACTTTAGAGTTTCACTCTCTTATTTTCGGCATCTTTGAGATTCTTTTTAAGCTATTTTTATTATTCTTTTTTTGATAATAGTCCACTATTAACGGCAAAATAATAATAAAAATAACCTTAAAAATCTCTCTCAAATAGGCTCGAAATAAAATTTAAACAACTTCTAAATAAAATACTCTTCAAAATCACCTCAACCTAATCTTAAATTATTTAGCTACAATTAGAGTGATAATCTTCAGGTAACCTCTATTGAACTATTCTTACGATAGATAGAAGTTACCTAAGGATTTACAACAAAGATTATTTTTTCGAGATAAACTTCTTTTTCTCTTTGTGGCAAATAACTTGTACAGCCCATTTCCCGGATTGAACGGAAGGAGGGATTCCACCGCCGGGGAATAACCATTGACTTGCCATAAAGAAGTTTCCCAATTTAGGTAAGTTTTGTTTCAATTGTTTTATCACATTCTTAGCACTTGGTCGGAACCCTTCGTATGCACCTTTCCAAGCTCCTGTATAACGAATGGTAGTCAGAGGGGTTGCAACATCACAAACCTCGATGAATTCGCTACTTCCGGGATAGTGAAATTCCAACAATTTTTTCGTATCTTCTTCTATTTTTCGTTTCTCTTCTTGATACTCCTCTTTGGTCAAATCTTTCCATTGTTTGTAGGGAGAGTCGAAACGAAAGATTATGCAAGTTTTGTTTTCCGGAGCCATCGTTTTGTCGAAATTGTAGTTTAGTATTCGATAACAATGGTCTAATTGGGTATTTCCTATTTTTTTATTTTTTGCTAAAACAACCTGAACTGGGAAATCAGTTTCTAATTTTTTATTAATTCCGAAAGATACTTGTACAAATGATGTGAATAAAGACCAATTTGAGAATGCTTTTTTAAATTCGTCTGTCACATAATTTCCTTTTAGAAGTTTGTACATGGTTGTGTAGGTATCGGTTGCACTTATAACATAGTCGGCTTGCAAAATTGTTCCATCTACCAACTTTACTCCGATAGCTTTTTCATTTTTAGTTAAGATTTCATCCACCTCTTTTTTTAGCAACATTTCGCCTCCATACTCCTCAAATCTACTTTGCATACGTTTGGCAACTTCCAAGGAGCCACCCATTGGGTAACCCGCATTTTTCTTGGTGTACCAACTCATAATCAATAAGAATGCATACGCAGCAAAATCACACTCTCCATATATGTTTATCAGTTTCTTTTCCAGATCTTTATTCTTGAACTTTAACGAGCGAATATACTCAGCATAGCTCTTATTCTTATGTTTTAAAACCATATATAGAGCCGGAAAACAACTGAAGAATGATTTAGTATAGTCCCATATACTTCTCAAAGGAGGAGCCAAATCAAAGGGTTTAAGATAGCAACACCAACGGATATCTCTGCACATGCGACGGATAGATTTTTCATCTTCCGGAGACTTCTTGATTAGGTAATCTTGCCATCTGTCCAAGTCAGTATATACAATCATGTCTGTTCCATCTTCCGACAAATTACGATTGTGAATATCCATATTCAGGATTTCGACATCATCGTTGATTACGTTGGTCTCTTTGTATGTTTCATAAAATGTACCATATTTTGATCCCGCTAACCATTGGATACAATAATCGAAACGATAGTTTTTTCGATACCATGCGGTACACATTCCTCCTGATATAAAATGCTTTTCTATAATTTGTGTGTCAAACCCGTTAAGTTGGGCATAAATTCCCGCAGATAATCCGGAAACCCCGGCTCCAACTATTATTACTTTCTTTTTTTCTGACATACTGTATAATATAACTTTTGGTATAACCTTTTTTATAACGAAAACAGAATTGAAATATTACTAACAATTAAGAAGCTGTTTAAATTTTATTTAAAAAAAAAAATTAGAGTTTCACTCTCTTATTTTCGGCATCTTTGAGATTCTTTTTAACCTATTTTTATTCTCCTTTTTTGATAATAGTCCACTATTTTCTGCAAAAGAAGACTAAAAATAGATTTAAAAATCTCTCTCAAATATGCTCGAAATAAAATTTAAACAACTTCTAAATTCTCATAACATTCTTTATTTGGCAACTTCTATAAATTGCGATTTAAATAGAAACTGTTTAAATTTTATTATTAAATTGTTTTTGAGTTTTACTCTTTCCTTTTCGGCATCTTGGAGGCGCTTTTTAGTCTATTTTTACTATTCTTTTTAGAGAATAGACTACTATTTACTACAAAAGAACAATAAAAATAATAATCATAAAAATCGCTCTCAAATATGCTCCAAATAAAATTTAAACAACTTTTTACTTATAAAAATTACTTTAAACTTTTTAAACAATTTTTCACAAAAGTAATATTATAGTCATATATTTCCAAATAGTTGGTGTTATATTCTATTCTGATAACACGGCTCTTTCATTTAAAATCTCTTGTTCATGTTCTTTTTATCCATATTTTATAGGCCAATCTAACTATGTGAAT
>SUWZ01000047.1 GCA_015061185.1 Bacteroidales bacterium | reverse complement strand
CTCAATACATAACCTCCCTCTTCCTTGTGCTTTGCTGTCTGAATCAAATATATTCAAAGATCACTTTCTTTCTTTTTCTAACCACCTTCGTAGTCAGGCTTCATTTTCAAAAGCGAGTGCAAAGATAGAACCTTTTTTATTCCCCACCAAATGTTTTGACGAAAAAATTTGAAAAAATTTTGAAAGTTTTTCTTAACTCGCTTATAATCAGAATGCTATTTTTAAACGTTTTTTGAACTTTTTCCTCCCTTTTGCGTTAGCAAATCAAAATTTGACCATATTTTGCCGAGAAATGGGGATTTTTCAGGTGGCAGGTTTGTTAGCGTAGGGGCGAATCGCATTCGCCCCGTTTTTGTATTAGCGATATTTATCCTCGATAGTGTAATATGTATTTCGTGCGTTTCAAGGTGCTGACGCACGTTTCAGGTTTCAAGTTTCAGGTTTCAAGTGACAGCGACCTGACACATCTCCCTGCCTGAAAGGCAGTACTGAACGAAGCGATGGCAGCCTGGGACACAGTCTCGGGACAAACAAAAATACAACCTCCTTTCAACCAGAAACCCTCTCACACTTAAACTAAAGGGAAAGACGCAATCTGTAGAAGTCGCTCCTGCGATCCAGATAGTCACCGTTACGGAAAGACAAGCGACACTCATCCGCATCTTCGTCACACGAACACATGTTACTAGTTTTTTAGCAACTTAGAATTATAAATATTAAAATTCTATACTCTTATTCTATTTCTATGCTACTGATATAAAATTTCGTAAAATTTTTGGAGGTACGCATGATTTTTTCAAAGAATAAGCACGGCACTTTCAGTTAAAATCTCTCTTTGATTTTGGGGAATATCTTAAAAAGAACTATATTTGTCGCCAAAAATCAGAAAACCAGATAAAACTGGAATAGATTGAATAATCATTAACACTTTAATATACAATGAAAAACATTTTTAAATTGGGAATAGCTCCCTTAATTTTAGCCATTTTACCAACATTAATTCAAGCAGAAATTAAAGTTGAAGCAGAAAACTATTCAGATGCAAAGAGCCTAAAAACTGAAATTATTTTAGAAAATAACAATACATCAGTAGGCTATTTTGACGAATTAGGAGAAAAACTCACCTACGAAGTATCTATCCCAGAGAGTGGACTTTATCAATTCTCATTCAAGTACTTAGCAGGGAAGGCAGGCTTCCTAAAAATAGAAGATTCAGAAGGAGCCTCATTTATTTTTGAGACAGAAGCCAACCTAACCAGTGGAAATTGGTGGGAGTTACCTATGAATAATTGGCCGGCATTCCCCACTGAAGAAGGAGCTCTATTCTATTTTGAAAAAGGAACCCAAACATTCTATGTTATAAACATGGGAACCGGATTAAACATTGATTATTTTTCGCTAACAAAATCCACCTCGACAGACAACGTTGTCACAAAAATCAGAACAAACCCAAGCAAAATTGAAATAATGCCTAACGAGACTACAAGCATCATTGCCAATGGATTGAATGCTTCCGGAGAGATTGTTGCAAAACCTATTAATTGGTCGGACAACGCAATTAATGGGGAGTATAAAGCCGGTTCATCTTTAGGTTCTGACATCATAATGATAAAAATTGGAGATATAGAAAAAGAGGTGAAAGTCTCCATCTGCAATCCCGAGAAGAAACAAGAATTTGTAGTAAGTAAACATGGGCAACTCAGCGTAAAAGGAGGTTCTATCTGTGATGCGTCTGGCAATAAGGTAAGTCTAATGGGACCAAGTTTCTATTGGAGCTGTTCTGCAGCATTATGGTGGACTAAAGAAACTGTTGACTACTTAGTATCCGAATACAATGTACAAATCATACGTCTTCCAGTTTCCATTGCACCAAGCGAGGGAAGTCCATGGAATGGAGATGCAACATGGAACGAAGATAACTACTATCATCGTCCTGAATATAGTAAAAAATTGGTTGACGAAGTAGTTAAAGCAGCAATAGAAAATGACATATATGTAATTATCGACTTTCACGAACACCATGCAGAACATTGGGTAGATTTATCCAAAGAATTTTTCACCTACTTTGCAACCAAATGGGGAAAATATCCAAACGTTATGTACGAAATCTACAACGAACCAATGACAGACAATTCAACGGTAGTAAATTATGCAAAACAAATCATTCCTGTTATTCGTAACATTGACAGCAAAAACATTATTATTGTAGGATCTACCCAATATTCACGGGAACCACACAATGTCACTCAAGCAGGCGAAGGATACTCTAATATCGCCTACACATGGCACGGATATGTAGAATGGGGGCATCAAGACGATTGGAATTCTCATTCTGATTGGGCAAATTCTGTACCAATTGTCGTTACAGAATGGGGTGTTAATTGGAGTAAAAATGACGGAGGACTAATCAATATATACAAAAGCAAATCTCTAATCAACTGTTTTTGGTCTGTCAACAACAAGGGAGGTGACGATGGAAAATGGTCTATCCTCAACAGCAATTGTTACAAAATAAGCAATTGGAGTAATTCAGACTTAACAGAAAATGGAGCCTATCTTTTAGGAGTAACAAAGAGTTGGATCAATTACAAACCTGTTGTATTTGAGACCACAAGACCTTTCCGCCTAAGTATTTGTTCCGGCAAAACACTCACTATGCCGGTTTCGGAACTAACTCTAACGGGAGAAGCCTCAGGAGGAACGGAACAATACACCTACCAATGGAAACAAATTTCAGGTCCATCACAAGCGAATATAACCTCTTCCAACACAGCTACAACAAAAGTAACAGGGCTTGAAGCAGGAACTTACGTATTTAACTTATATGCAACAGATGGAGAAGAAGAATTGGATGAAAGTGTTAAACTCATTATTCGTCCTGAAGGTTACATTGAACCCGGCTTAATCGACGACATAGAAGATGGCGACTACATAAGCTTATGGAAAGGCAACTGGAAGACATTTAATGATCAAAAACAAAACGCCAATCCTCATTCCAATGTAGATATGAGCACTACCGATGGAGCACTTAAGATTCAATATAAATTAGGAAATAAATGGCAAGGAGATGGTTGGATGGGAGATCCATATTGCGGATTTGAATTATACATGAATGAAGATAAAAACGGAGAGAACTTAAGTGAGTGCACAAAAATCACCTATAAATACAAAGGAGCCTCCCACGATTTCAGAGCAGAAACAGGAGCAGTGAAAGATGAAGATTATCATAGTATTCACATGAGTTCATCTGATAGTTGGACAACCGCGAGCATCGATTGGAGTTCACTAAAACAAGCATCTGATTGGGGTGAGGATAAAGATTTAGAAAAGAGCGACATCGTAAAGTTTAGCTGGCAATTCAAAGGGAATGCCAACGAATCGGGGACCTTAGAAATAGATGATATTGTATGTGAAGGGATGACCTACTCTATCTCGACTTCCCTATCCCCTATTTCTCAAAATTCTAACTTTACACTATATCCGAATCCAAGTAAGGATGGCACATGCTACATAATTGTAGAAGAGGTCACCCAAATAGAAATTATTGACATTATGGGAGAGGTTATAAAAGAGATTAAAGCCATACCAATGTTTGACAATGAAATAAGAATTAATAAATCCGGCATATACTTTATAAAAGCAGGAAATAACGTAAAAAAATTAATCATAAAATAAAAACGCAAGATTCTCTATAGACAAAGGAAGCATCTATTTCTGGGTGCTTCCTTTGTTGTTTTTCGCTCAATTAAATTGTTAATTTTTATTAAAGTTACAAAATATTATAACCTTAAAACAACTCTTGGCACACAATTTGATTTATTGATAAACAAAAAAACTTTTTTACACTTAAATTAAATAAAAAAAATAAATTTATAGAAAATTCATTGATTTTAATCTCCTAACACGGGGAGAGGAAAATCACATAATTATAAACAAAAAATGCATTACAAAAAATTCAACAAATTTCAAGCGGAGATAAAACGCATTTACATATTAGCAATTTGCTTATTCGGTTTCAGTTTTTCTGTTGTGGGACAAATAGATACAACATTTTCAAGAACTGATTTTAGGGGCGATTTCATAATGATTGGGAATGTCAATCATGAATTAGATTCTGCGAATTTAAGTAAAGATACAATAGAAATTAAATCACCACTAAGACCTATTCAAAAGGTCGCAGGCTATAACAATAGTAACACAGCAACCTTCAACTTAGGAATTACAGAACCATGCGAAGATGATGGAGTTGTTTTTGCAAATTTGTCATGGATGGGAAAAATACCATCCACAGGCTTTACAGATTATGAAAAAGTTGAATTTCAAATAGATGGTGTAACTAATTTTCAAACAATTGAATCAGAAAAAACTGAGATAATCACAAATTCGTTTAACAACGATTACAATGGAATCTACGTTTGTCATAAAAATATAACTGGGTTATTTAAAAATTTAGATTTAAATAAAGAATATACCGCCACGGTTGCAAATATTGCCACGAAATTAGACAATGACTTGACAAAATTTTCAGGATGGACACTAACAATCATATATAAACAAAAGACAAAAGATCCAATAAATATATCCTATTACCGCCCCGATATAATAGTTGAATCCGGAGGAAACGGAAGACCAGCCACAGATATTAATCAAAATTTTGACCTAGGCTACACGTTCAATGGAGTTGGAGATATCACGATAGGAGCATCCTTTGCATGTGGCACGAACATGGAAGATGATGAGAACCTATTCATTGGAGACACAAAAACAATAACCGAACTAAGTACAATTAGCAAATCGGCGAGAAGCAAAAGACCACAATTAATAGTAAGTGAAGGACGTCCGGATGGTAATTTCTTATGCAATAAAATTAATGGCAGATCAAATCCCGGAAATGCAAATACCAATAGTAAAGGATATTCAAGAGGCTTCGATCTTGAAGTAACAACATTAAACAACAAAGATAGTGCCTATTTGAGTAGAAAAGCCACAGAAATTTCTGTTTTACTTGATGGATGTGCCGAACACCACCTATTTGCGGATTTTTTAGTAGCAACAGGTGTTCCCAAGGTTCCAGAAATAGAAACCGTATTAGATGCAGAACCCAAAGATAGTTCTGTTAAAATTGTCGCAAATGTAAATACTCGTAATAATGTTGAAGATTTAAATAATTTCAACTTAAGTATAAAACTACCTGATTACACAAAAAAAATAAGTGATTTTAAAATTTCAGGGAAATTAATAGATAATTACGTTCCAAATGGCACTAAAGAAAACAATATAACCATAAAGGAAACAAACAAAGATGTTTGCAAATATACAATAACAAAAATCAAAAATGGGAAAGCCAAATTTTCAGATGATTTCAACAAATTAAATCCAACCGCTTCAACTCGACAAACATTAAACGTTAGTTATGATGGTATAATTCCATCAGACCTATCAGCGGACAAAATTTTAACAATAGAATTCATTGCACACGTCAATCCTGAAATGTATGCAAGAGAAGGAGCCCTATTAGGTAGTGAAAGCAATGAGTCAATACAAGCAGAATTAGGGGTATCAGGAAATGACAGTCACATTCCGAACTATATTTACAGCAATCCATATTCCGTTTTAAGTGATAGTCTTACCGAACCATGTTATGATTTTGGAGGTTTCGGAGGTGGCAATGGTTTCGGCAGCTTCGGAGGTGGAGGCGGAGCCGGCGGTGGTGGAAGCAATGGTCGCAATGGACAACCTTCTGAAATCTCGTTCGACTTTGAATTCGGATGTTCAAATTTACCGGATACAATTACCATTGACGGATGCGAAAACGAATGTTTTCCTGTTGAGAGAATTAAAGAGATTTTAATACGGGAATACCAATTCGACATAGATTCTTTGGCTAAAATTGATAGTTTAGCTTGGATAGAAATTAAAAGAGATAGTTTGATTGAACTATTTACTCTTTCTATTGAAAATAAAATTCGATTAGACTCTGATAAGTATCTAATGTATAGTGACTCATCCAATTGGTATTCGATGAAAGATTTTTGGACAAAATTAGAAGATCTTTCAGAATACAAGACGAAGGACAATGATACACTAAAAAACTATCTTAAAAATCATTGTTTTATTACAGAGAGAGAGCTTGTAGTCCTTTATAGTAAAGCAGACGACATCATCAACCGTAAAGTTGAAGTCACACACTTAGACTATCGTCTTGACGAAAACAAATGGGAAAGAGACAATGGGAACGGAGGAAAAGACACTTGTATCCCATTTATAGAAGATGATGCTACATATTCAATAATTTTTGCGACACCATATAAAAATAGAGATTCAAAATCTTTATGCAACGATACGCTTATCATCAAAGCGCACAAAGAAGTAGTTCCTCTAATAGGACTATTAGACGGAAACACCTCCATTAATAACAAGGGAAAAATTCAGTATTGTAAAGAAGAGAATTTAGGACTACTTACCATTAAACGAAAAAAGAAAAATTATAAAGTTGAGGTAATTGATGATAAATATTCTTCGTTTACACTTACAAGTGATTCAACGTATGAATTCATACCGGATATTGACACTAGTCTTCCGGGAGAAGACTCTGTTAAATTCATTCAAAGGAATAATACCGGATGTATAAGTGATACATTTACGCTCTACATTGAGGTATTAGATGTAACAGCGTCTGAAACACCTGACATACCTTCTGCCATCAACAGATGTGTTACTCCAAATGAAACCGTAATAATTACTATCGAAGATCTTGAAGCTGTAAAAGAAAAAAGAGCAGAAGGTTTTGATGTAAGATGGTATTCTGTAATCAACAATAAAGAAGATAGTATCATAGCAGAAGACACAATTTCTATAGAAGTTCCGATTGATTCAGCAGGGACATTCACTTACGGAGCAAAATTTTACTTCTTTGGCTGTGAAAGTGAAATGGCTACAACAACATTGAATATCCGTCCGGAAGGAGGAAAAATTAACCCTGCAATAGTTTCCGGGTGTCAATATTCTACCCCGGAAGAAGATAGAATTAAAATTGCACTTGGAACAAAAGGAATGGATAGTGTGTATTATTTCCAATATGATGCAACCAATCCATCACCGACTTTCGAAGAAACGGATTCTATTGGCATTAGTCGAATTATAAATAGTATTGATTTTAACCAACATGGAAAAAATTATTTTTATGTTCGTCGGAAAAATGTATATGGTTGTTGGAGCGATACAACATTAATGACGATTGATGTAAAACAAACAGATTCTATCCGCACACAATTCGCAAACGAGGTTGACTCCGTTTTATATTGTGTGGGTGATGAAGTAAAGACAATTGATGGATTTATTGAAAAATCCGGATATTTAGACCCTTCTTTCGAATGGAGATGGTATAATGAAGAGCCTAAATTGCCATACAATGTATTTCCTCCAAATACCATTCCTAGCGGAACTTCTATCACAATAAATTCTTCAATGCCATCTACAAACGAATATTATGTTGTGCGTATTGATAGTAACAATTGTGCAAGTAATCCGGCTAAATTTAGAGTTCGAGTAGATGATAAAATCACAGACTTACCTATGGTTGGTGATACAAGCAATATGAATTTTAACAATCTTATCACATTAGATTTCTGTAAAGGAGTATCAAAATATGATAGGAATATCCTTCCTATGAAAAGTTCTATTACCAACTATACAATTGAATGGATAGAGAAAACAAATATTACGGAAAATAGCGACTCATTACTAACTCAAACAGCAAATCCTCCAAGCTTAAAAAGCAACAAAAAGGATGTTATTTTGGTAAATGTTAATTCTGTAAAAAAATATTATTATAGTGTCAGACAAAGTACTCAACTGGGCTGTAAAGGACCTTGGGCAAACGTTGTTCTAACAATCAACGACTCTGTCAGAGAAATCCCGAAAGCAACTCCAATTATTGCTTGTCAATTTGATGACACTCTATTGGAAGTTAGAAATAGTATAAATAATAACTTTTCTAAAGACTTAATTTTAAATTATTACGACAACAAAAAAAATCCAATTGATGAAGCGGAAGCCATTGTACCGACTGATATTGCAGGAAATTTTTTACAATCTAATAAACAAAATAAGTTCTACGTTTCTTTAACCAACTCTTCCACATCTTGCGAAGGAAAAATTGTTGGAATTGATGCGACTATCAACCCGAAACCGGGACTTCCTCTTATCGCCGATGAGAACAAAAATCTGTTATTCTGTACAGATAACGAATTAATTACAATAAATGATTTCGCCAAGGCGTCTATCAACACGGCTGAAAGTAATACAAAATTGTTATGGTCTAACGAAACAATTTTAACCAATAAAGACCGATATGATAGCGTCAATGTTAGACAAATAGACACCACAACTCAGTGCTTGGGTGATGACATCAAAATCGACATCACCATCGAAAAGACATTTAAATACACTCCAACGGATTCAATCATAGTGTGTTACAATAAAAGTGTAGATTTATGGAACACCATTGTGAAAAATATCCACACTTCAGGACAATTGATAAAGGACGCAAAACCTGAATTTGCCATCTATCCAATTATCGGAAATATTCAACAACCAAAGTTAAGTCAAACCGAGGCTCAAAATATTAAATCAGAGGTTTTGCCTACCCAAGATCAAGTGCGCGATTTCCTTGTCGAAATTTGGGAACCAAAGAGCAGATGTATCGTTACAGACTCTATTCATATTCGATTTAAAGCACTTCCGACATTGAATAAATTAGAAAATAAAACTTTCTGTCAATACGAAGAATTTCACTTACCTACACCTTCTTCTGATTATCGATATGAGTGGAAAAATTTAGATGGTACTATTTTAAAAACATGGAATAATATCGCTTTGACAGACGATAACACATTCCGATTAATAGCTACAACAAAAGATGACTACCAATGTCAAGATAGCATAGATTGGAACGTCAAAATTTTGGAAATTCCAGAAATTCCTATCGTTTTAGATACCTCATTTTGCCAAAATACAGGTCGTCATAACATTGATTATAAATTGCAAAGTACAATAAGTAATCCCGAGAGTGATTTGAACTTAAGATGGTTCAAGAATGGAGAAGCTATCGACTTTGTTAATACAGACACTTTATTCACTTCTAACATTATTCAAGAAACTTACACTGCTGTGGTCATGAACATCAATACGCAGTGCTTCAATAGCTCTGATATTACTGTTAGCACGTTACAAAAAATTTCACTAAACATGGAGGATATTGCTCCGGTATGTGAACCTGAAACCATTAATGTAGCCAATAAAATTAGCGATTATATCAAAAATGCTCACCTGTTTGGCGGTAATACTCCAAGGTTATCATCCTGCTTTATAATTGAAAATGGAGTTGAGAAACAGATGAACATCAATGATCTTTCTGCCATAGAATTTGACATTAATAATATTGAAAGAGAGTTTGGCTATAAAATGAGAGACTCAAAAGGGGTATGTACATCTTCTGATACCTTCAAAGTGACAATTAATCCTAAACCATCTATTCCGACCATTGAAGGTGGACAAGATACGCTTTTCTACTGTATCGATGATGCTCCATTCTCTTTAACTGCACAACCTAACGGCATTTTAAAAGATGTTGGCCTATTTTGGGATAATGGAGTCAAAGGTAATGTAACACCTATAAACGAAGGCAATAGAACGGCCACTTATAGTGTGCAAGCTATTGATACTATAACACAATGTAGCGGCGAATTTACCAACATTGTTGCAGCAATTGCGCCAGCAATTGAAACAGAACCAATCGATGGTAAAGATACTATCGAACTTTGTACAGGTGAAAGTATCAATCTTTGGGATTTGGCCTACTCATCATTCAGCCATTCCGGATTTGACAGGTCGGAACTTATCATTACTTCATCAACCAAAAATGGTAATGGAATAGGTCAAGCTTTGCTCGAAAATATTACGTCAACTCAACAAGACACCTCATTGTATCAATTTGAAATTACCGATCCTCTAACCGGATGTGTCGGAAGAAATCAGGTTGTAGTAATTTTCCATGAAAATCCTAATATCAAAATAGACGGAGCTACTACTATTTGTCAGAATTTAAACCTTGATTTAAATACTGTTGGGGATGATCGTCTAATCAACTACGAATGGGAAGTGGATAATTCTCTTGTAAGTACCCAAAAAGTTTATCAGAAAGAGAATCTTCAACAGAATTTCATGATAAGATTGACAACTACACTGGATGAACTAAAAAGTTGTTCTACAGTAATTGAAAAAGAGATTGTCGTAAATCCGGCACCAACAGAAGAATTAGACTCTGTCTTTAATATTTGCCAAACAGCAACAGAAAAGAGTGTAAAGGTAAATCTTGGAAGAGGCTCTAACGACATTGCACAATACAGCATCACTTGGTTCAACAAGGATGGTTCTGTTTTCTCTCAAAATGAGGATATTGAAATCGAATTGTCTCAAAATGAGGTTTTAGAATATCAAGTAATGCTTACGAATCGTTCTACGTCTTGCGAAGGTGGAAAAGATAACGTTACCATCAAAATTAATCCTCGAATCAATATTGCGTGGACAGATCCTGATACCATTTGTCCTCCGAATGAATATGCATTGTTGGAGAATGTTTGGAACAGTGTTTCCGGAGGTACTCACCCTAAATATCAATACACGTTATTAAACGGTGACACTGTTAGAGATGAAAATAACATTGCTCAAAGCGGACTTTACACCGTACATTTCACCGACGACAATCAATGTGATGCATCGCAAGAAGTGAAAATACAATTCTTCAAACAGCCGGAAATTCCTACTTTGGTCGGTGAAGATATTGTTTGTCAAAGTACAGGCGATGTAACATTTACCGCTAAAAAGAATGGAGAAGATGTGCTAAATCAAACGTTTGAATGGAAAGAGGGTAACCAAACCACATTGTCCGACCAATTAAGCGTCTCTACAGAGGAGTATGGAATCAGAAACTTTATTTTGACCGCTGTCGATACACTTTCACAATGTAGAAGTGAAGAATTCGCTTTCAAATTAGATATTCGCGAAAAGATTAAGTTCTCCCCTATCGAACCTTTGGAAAGTTGTTTTGATGTTCCTGTGGATTTAACTCAGGCTACTCAAAATGCCTATAGCGGTAATGAGGAAGAGAAAATATTAACCTATTTCACCCTTAACAGCAACAATAGTTTATCGTTGATTAATGATCCAACACAAGTTTTAAACAGCGGTAAAATCATCATCAAAGCAAATGAAACTGAATCGGGTTGTGAAAGAGAAGACACAATCGTAGTGGACATCAAAAAACCGCTTGAAATCGGTGCGGAAGGTACAACTGTGATTTGTCAGGGTGACGAAATCAAAGACTTAACAGCTATCAACGCAGATCGCTTCACTTGGGTGCGAAAAGATGGATCGAAAATCGAATCTACCCTATTCCCATTCGGAAATTCTGTAACAGGAACTGAAACATTCCGCCTATATGGAGAGAAGAAGGTGGGTAACATCTTCTGTGAGGATAGCACAGACATTGAAATTACGGTTAACATTAACCCGTCGCCACTAAACGATACCGCTATCGCTTTCTGTCAATCTTATAGTGATAAGAGCGTGGACATTAATATGAACAGAAGCGCGGAAAACATCAATCAATATAGTATTACTTGGTTTGACAAGGATGGCGATGTACACTCAACAGAAGAGAACATCTCCATTGATTTGAACGAGGCCAAGAAACTTTCATTCCAAGTAATAACAACCAACAAAACTACCTCTTGTAAGAGTGAGAAAAGTGATGTTGTTGTAACAATTAATCCTCGAATCAATATTGCGTGGACAGACCCTGATACCATTTGTCCTCCGAATGAATATGCATTGTTGGAGAATGTTTGGAACAGTGTTTCCGGAGGTACTTCGCCAAAATATTTATACACATTGTTGAATGGTGATACCGTTCATAACGAAAACAATCTCAGCGAAAGTGGTATCTATAACGTTTACTTTACCGACGACAATCAATGTGAAACATCGCAAGTAATTAACGTCCAATTCTTTAAACGTCCAGAAAATCCTACTTTGGTCGGTGAAGATATTGTTTGTCAAAGTACAGGTGATGTAACATTTACCGCTAAAAAGAATGGAGAAGATTTCTTGAATCAAACGTTCGAATGGAAAGAGGGTAACCAAACCACATTGTCCGACCAATTAAGCGTATCTACAGAGCAGTATGGAATCAGAAACTTTATTTTGACAGCTGTCGATACACTTTCGCAATGTAGAAGTGAAGAGGTGCCGTTTAAGTTGGATATCAGAGAGAAAATCGGATATACTCCGCTCGACACTTTGGAAAGTTGCTACAATGTTGAGGTTGATTTGGTAGAGGCAACAAATGGTGCTTATTTTGGTAGTGATGAAGAGAAGATTTTAACCTTCTTCACTCTTAACAGCAACAATAGTTCTTCGTTGATTTCTGACCCTACTCAAGTGCTTTCCGGTGGCTCTATTATCATCAAAGCAAAAGAGAATGAATCGGGTTGCGAAAGAGAAGACACAATCGTAGTGGACATCAAAAAACCGCTTGAAATCAGTGCGGAAGGTACAACTATGATTTGTCAGAGTGACGAAATCAAAGACTTAACAGCTATCAACGCAGATCGCTTCACTTGGGTGCGCAAAGATGGTTCGAAAATCGAATCGTCCCTGTTCCCATTCGGAAATTCTGTAACAGAAACTGAGACATTCCGCCTATATGGAGAGAAGAAGGTGGGTAACATCTTCTGTGAGGATAGCACAGACATTGGAATTACGGTTAATCCTAATCCTATGAGATTAGCTGACAGTTCTTTAGTTTATTGTCAAACAATCAATGGGCAGGAAGAATTAAACTTTTTGACCAATAATAGAGAGGGAGAGAATTTAGGAATCAAATGGTTGACAGAAAACGACACAGAACTATTCTCTGAGAATGAGTTGCCATCTATAAATACAAGCAATGACACTGTCTATGCAATCTATGCAAAACAAATCAACAGTACAACAGGCTGTGAAAGTGAGTTGGCAACAATCACCATAAACATATTACCACAAATAGAAGTTCCAACTATTGATAGTACTACATGTCAACCTAATATTATCAACTTGGAAAAATTAGGTAGAATAGGTGTAAGTGCAAAAGAATATTCAAAAGATATTATCATAGAGAGCATAGGAGTCACAAACGAAACAGATAGAAGTATCGTGACAACAATCGACGACGGCACTCAAATATCTGAAAGTGGAATATACCGAATATTCTACAACTACAAACTTGGCAATGTTACTTGTAGGAATACAACCGATGCAAAATTAACATTCTTACAACAACCACAAAAACCATCAATTGCCAATCAAGTGTTCTGTCAAAACACCGGTGATGTTGAATTGGCAGGAGTACCATCCTACTCCAATTTACGACTAATTTGGGAAGATCTTTCAGTCTATCCAAGTCGAATCGATACAAATACCACTACTATCACAACTGAATTAGCAACAGAAATGAGCATCAAAGTTCGTCATATTCAAGACAATAGTGGATGTATAAGTGCAGACACTATTATTCGAGTAAAGATTTTACCTGAATTGATTGCCATGGATTTAGACACCTCGATTTGTTATGGAGAAAGTGTAAATCTTCGAGAAATGGTTGAAAACAACCATCGCAACAATCCTCTAATAAACGACATTCAGTTTAAAAACTTGGATGCAATGCAATTTGATGAGAAAAAAGTTGAAAATACAAGTCTGTACCAAGCCTACTTCTCAGATGCTTCTGGGGTATGTAGGGATACGAGTCTTGTCCAAATTAATGTAAGCAATCCGGTAGAAATTACGCTCGAAGGCGCCAACCCTTCGATATGTGCCCATGAGGTAATTCAGATAACTGCCTCCGGTGCTGATAATTATAAATGGAACGAGTTCAACGAGGGTGCAACGTTTACGTTAAAAACGACAACACCTCAAACCATGCAGATTAAACTCAACGCAAAACAAGCATTCAAAGAGATTTTCTGCTACAAAGACAGTACAATCTCCATTGAGGTTATGCCGGCAGTAGAACCATTAACATTAACTTACGACACCTGTAGTAAAAGTAAGATAACAACCGATTTAATTAAATCTAAATTTAACATCTCTGAAAATATTGATTCCATCTGGTACTATGATGCAGCTATCAGAAGAGATAATATTAGCAAAGTATTAGAGGATGAAGGTAATTATCAACTACTTGCCACAAATCAATATGGATGTAAAGCGATTCATAATATGAAGGTAAACATGTACAATGTAGGTAAATTAGCTATTGAAAATGATAATTCAAAGATATACTGTTATAATGACACAATTACCTTCAAAGCAACCTCCGAGAACGAAAGTAAATTCACTTGGAAAAATAGTGACAATGATAGTATTCTCTATCAAGGCAATAACTATTGGGATAGCCTTAAAGCAAATACCAATTTAACACTTATCGCCTCCGAGGTAGTGATGGGTTGTAAAGATTCTATCTCGTTTACGGTGAATGTACGAGAACAAACACCTATCATAGTAAGCGTGACTTCAAAAAAGGGTGAAACAAATGTATGTAAAGGGGATACTATAAAATTAGCTGTAGAAGGACTTAACTCTGTATCATGGTTGTACAATGACTCCATAATTGACTCGAATAATTTAGAGATTATTGGAGAAAAAACTACAAACATATATGCATGGGGAAGAGACATTAATAATTGTCAGACCAATACAGAAAAAGTTGAAATAAATGTAGCCACGCTATCTAAGCCGATTATAAAGACAATCGACTATTCCGATGAATATGATTTGTCTAAAGAAAAGACTAATATTGAACTGTACGCAGATGGTAATACTAATAACGGACTAATCACATACCAATGGCAAATTGGAAATGAAATAATGCCCTCATCAACAGGTAATAGTTTTTCCCATACATTTAGTGACGAGACAATTCACCTCAACAAAGATATTGAGGTAAATCTTTACTTAGAACACGAGTATGGATGTAAAGCATCTGCTTCAAGAATCCTTACCATTGACCCTTACCTATATGTACCCAACACATTACTTTACGGACACGGAATCATCTTTATGGAAGATTACGACTTGCAAATTTATGACAGAGTGGGAACCCTTATACATGAAGGGAAAGGATGGGATGGAACCTACAAAGGAAGACCTGCTATCGCCGATACCTATTTCTACTCTTTACTGTACTACATAAAAGGAGAAAAACAATTTAAAACCGGTTATATCACTTTAGTAAGATAAGATGAATTTAAAAAGATTATTTTATGGCATAGTACTTTCGACCCTTTGCTTTTATGCATTGGGTCAGGAAGTTCCTTTTTTCACCAATAAACAATTGCAGTATAACTACTTTAATCCAGGCTACATACCTGAGTTACAATACGCAACAATAGGAATTAGCGGGAAATTCCAATGGGTGGGATTGGAAGGGCAACCCATTGATGGTTTTGTTTCGGGAAAATATTTTTTCTTAGGAGCACACTCTCAAATAGGATTTAATATGCTATACGATAAAATAGGCTACCAACAAGTCATAAATCCAAAATTAAACTATGCATTTTGCATCCCTATTGGTGACGATTGTTACCTCAACATGGGAATGAGTGCCGGATTAGTGAATAAGAATTATGATTACAACGAAATAGATTATGGGAATACCCTAACGAATGAACAAGCAGAGGAATTACGAACTAAATTAGAAAGGGGGAATGCAGCGGATATTGATGCAGGGTTTGAGATCTTAATTCAAAATTTTGAATTCGGTGGAGCTGTTAACCACTTGCTAAAAGGCAATGAAAGGATTACGATGAATAAGACGATTTTTGCTTTTGCCAACTATAATTTTCAAAGTTCAGAATGGTGGCGACTCTCCCCATTTTACACTTTCCTTGGAATTTTAGCTAATGATGAAAAAAATCATATTTGGAAACATCAAATGGGATTGCAATTTCACTACATAACCGATTACGATAATGTCCCAATGGACCTTTTTTACATTGGTGCAGCCTACAGACATCCTCGTGAAGGATCGGTAATGGCAGGATTTTCATTTGGAATTTTCTCCGTATTCTATTCTTATGATTACTTCTTTGGTGACCTAAGAAATAACAGTCATGGCTCTCACGAGGTGGGAATAGAATTTAAGATTAAACAACAAGACAGAGGTTGTTATGCAAACTATGGAAAAACAAGAAAAAAATTCACTCGTTACTTCCGAATGTAAAAGCAAGTACGAGTGGAATTAAAAAAATTGGAGATAATAATCTACCTAACATAATTATGACATGACAAGAATATTATTATTCTGAGGGAAGATGTAATTCACTAACTGATTACTCCCCAATTAATTTTTTTCTTAGCTAATTGATTTAATTGAAGATTTAATAATAGATTTTTTTCCATTAGCAACTCTGGATCTTCATCTAAAATATCAATTGCCAATTGTCTGGCTTGTTGCACAATTTGTCCATCTGTTACTAAATTAGCAATCTTAAGATTAAATGGCACACCACTTTGTTGTGTACCCTCCAAATCACCGGGTCCCCTCATTTTTAAATCCACTTCAGAAATTTCAAATCCATCGCAAGTCCTCGACATCACCTCCATTCGCTGCTTACTCTCTGATGATAGTTTAACTTGTGTCACCAGAATACAATAAGATTGATCTGCACCTCGTCCTACTCTACCTCTTAATTGGTGCAATTGAGATAATCCAAATCGGTCGGCACTCTCAATCATCATAACAGAGGCATTAGGAACATTCACTCCCACTTCGATAACGGTTGTTGCCACTAAAATCTGAGTAGCTCCGGAGACAAACTTTTGCATCTCAGCCTCCTTCTCTGCAGGCTTCATTTTTCCATGAACCATTCCTAAAGAATAGTGAGATTCGGGGAAAACATGTTTCAATTTTTCATATCCTGCCTCAAGATTTTCATAATCCATCTTTTCAGACTCCTGAATCATCGGATAGACAATATAGATTTGACGCCCTAATGCTATTTGCGATTTAATAAACTCATACAAATCTGCTCTTTTCGTGTCATAACGATGAATTGTTTGAATGGGTTTCCGTCCCGGAGGCAATTCGTCAATAATCGAAACATCCAAATCTCCATAAAGAGTCATAGCTAAAGTTCGCGGAATAGGAGTTGCTGTCATAACTAAAACATGAGGAGGCTGCTCACTTTTAGACCATAGTTTGGCTCTTTGCGCCACACCAAATCTGTGTTGTTCATCAATAATCACCATTCCTAACCGAGGGAATTGAACCCAATCTTCCAACAAAGCATGTGTCCCAATTAAAATTTGAACTTTTCCGGCTTCTAATGCAGCCAAAATTCTCTCTCTCTCTTTCTTCTTTGTAGAACCGGTTAATAACTCTACACCTATTTCCAATGGAGCAAGCAATGTTGAGATTGTCTCATAATGTTGAGTTGCCAATATCTCGGTCGGAGCCATCATACTAGCTTGAAAATCGTTATCCAAGGCCATCAACATAGACATCAAGGCAACTAAGGTTTTTCCGCTACCAACATCACCTTGCAACAATCTATTCATCTGTTTACCACTACCAACATCTGCGCGAATCTCCTTTAAAACACGCTTCTGAGCTTGTGTTAAGTCAAACGGAATATGGTCATGATAAAAAGTATTAAAATAGTGTCCTATATGAGAAAAGAGAAAACCTTTAAATCGTTTAGACCGAATTTTAGTTATTCTAACAATACCCAACTGAATGAAAAACAACTCCTCCAACTTCAAACGAAATTGAGCAGCTTTTAACATCTCAAAACTTTTAGGATAATGAATGTTGACCAACGCATCATGCAACGAAATTAAACCTACTCGTTTAATAATGTGTTCCGGCAGGGTTTCCGGGATACGATAATCTTTCAAACTATTTAGAATCTCAAATTCAATCTTCTGCAAAGCTTTTGAAGTAAGGAATCCGGACTTCATTTTCTCGGTTGTATTATACATGCCCTGAATTCCACCGATCTGAAGTTTTGATTTTGCGTCATTAATTGTTTCTATTTCCGGATGAACAATACTTATATGACCATTGAATAGAGCAGGTTTACCAAAAACAACATATTCACATCCCTCTTTATATTTCCCTTCCAAATACTTAATTCCTCGAAACCAAATTAACTCCATCGCTGATTCACCATCCGAAAAGATGGCTGTCATTCGTTGTTTACGTCCTTCACCCTGCATAGCTATTTTTAAGATTCTGCCACGCACCTGAACGTATGAGGTAGAAGAAACAATCTCAGTAATTTTGTAAAACTTACTCCTATCAATATAACGATATGGGAAGTAATACAACATCTCTTCATAGTTTGTCACCCCTATCTCCGTTTTTAATAATGCCGCTTTTTTAGGACCAACACCGGACAAAAAAGTAATATCTTTATCACTCAGTAATGACATTATAATACCTCTGCTATTTTTAAATCAAACGATGTAGTAATTTTTATATTCTCTCTGTTCCCTGAAGTAAGAACAATTTTTTCACCTACAGCCTCAACTACACTTGCATCATCAGTGAAGAACGGTGTATAAGGCAATGAATAGGCTTTTCTCAAGATAGACAACCGGAAGGTTTGCGGAGTCTGCACCAATCTTAACGCTGCACGCTCTTTTGCGAAACTTTCTTTGGAGACATTATCCACTTCACGAACAGAATCTACACACTCGATAACAGGGACAGCCGCACCCGATTTTTCAGCCTCAACAAATGTATCTGCAATCGTTTTTACAGAAACGAAAGGTCGAACTCCATCATGGACAGCAACCAAGGCCTCATCTACCTTTATCTCGGCTAATCCATTAGAAACTGAGTGATAACGGGTTTCACCTCCATGCACCAACTGATAGGAGAGCGAAAAACGATACTGTTTACACAACTCGTCCCAATACTCAATTTGAGACTCCGGCAAAACCAATATAATATGAATTTCAGGGTCATATTCATAAAACTGCTCCATCGTACGCATTAATATGGGCTTCCCTTTTATTTCTAAAAATTGTTTAGGGATATCTCCTCCCATTCGCAATCCTTTTCCTCCGGCCACTATTATCACAAATTTTTCCATAAGTGCATATCCTCGTTATGTTTTGAAAGATAAGAATTTCACTCCTTTCATGATTCGTTCGAACAAATTTAAGATAAGTCACGCAATTTTCACCAATAATAGAATATTTTTTCATAAAAAAACATAAAAAAAGAAGTGCAAGTAGGAATTAATGAATCCCCCACCTGCACTTCTATGTAATTCAGAAATCTGATGCTCTGCGTTATCAGCTAAATTAATTTAACCGAACTCGAATACCGATAACAACGCAGTAGATAGTTAATTATAACAAATCGACTTAGAATGCATCAATGATACCGCAAAAATCCTCTACCTTTAACGAAGCACCACCAATCAAACCTCCATCAATATTTGGTTTAGCGAATAATTCAGGAGCATTTGACGCTTTGCAAGAACCTCCGTAAAGAATGGAAGTATTCTCTGCAACTTCTTTACCATATTTGTCAGCAATAACTGAACGAATATAAGCATGAATTTCTTCAGCTTGCTCTGCAGTAGCAGTTTTTCCTGTACCGATAGCCCAGATTGGTTCGTAAGCAATGATAATCTTAGAAAAATCTTCAGCAGAAAGATTGAAAACAGAACCTTCCAATTCTGCCTTAACTACTTCATTTTGTTTGTTAGCTTCACGTTCAGCCAAACTTTCTCCGATACAGAAAATCACCTTCAATCCATTCTCAAGAGCCAATAGAACCTTCTCTTTCAAGATTTCCGGAGTTTCGTTGTAGTATTCGCGACGCTCAGAGTGACCCAAGATTACATACTCAGCACCTGTAGATTTAACCATAGCAGCAGAAACCTCTCCTGTATAAGCTCCAGAAGCTTTATCTGCACAGTTCTCAGCAGCAACACCAATTTTATTAGTATCAATAGCAGCTGTTACACTTGCCAAGTGAATAAATGGAGTTCCGATGATAACATCGCAATTCAAACTCTTATTTTTCAAAGCGGCATCCAATCCGGTTGCCAAATCAAGACCTTCTTGTAAAGTCTTGTTCATTTTCCAGTTTCCTGCAACAATATTCTTTCTCATTGTAAAAAAAATTATAAATAAATACTAAGATTTTTTCTGCTTAATCCGCTCCAACACATATCCGAGAAGGTGGTCTATAACAAATACCAAAATCAGCGGAACAATAAATAAGACTAAAGACAAAAATACAACTCTCCAATCATTCGGTTGTTGCACTTGTCCGCGTGGAGAGTTTTCCAACGGTTCTGTGAAGGTTGGCATATTTTTGTTACTCCACTTATTGATAACAACACCATCTTTTATCAACACCAAACCGGGGTTAGAACGAACAATTGTCTTCAAAGTAATTTCGTCTGTGTTTACAAACGGATATTCAACACCTCCGGACTCAATCTTATACTCTTCCATCTCCTTTGTTTCCAATCCGGTTGCCGTCATACAATAGAAATCATATCCATTCGCTCTCGCATAATCATAAATTGCTGCGATTTCTTTCCTCTTATTGGTATCAGCCTTTTCCACGCGATGACTAACCAAAAGGAATGTATAACCTGGATTAGAAACCACATCCTCTGTTATATCTCCCAAATCGGGGTGTTCCATTGTAAAATCATGAATTGGCGGTTCATATCCCTTTTTCACCAACACATTTTTAGAATCAACAAAGACCCAAGAAGAGTCGTTACTTGGATAATTATCCATTGAAAATTCTTTTTGCACACCATCTTTCTCGTAGATCAAAGTTGTTTCATACAAATCCGGCTCTGCTCCATCTGGGATTTCCATTGATTGAGGAATATTCGTTCCATTTTTGTACGGACGAAAATCAATGATTGGCAAGTTTACTAAACAATAAAGAGAAACACAAATCGAGAAACATCCTGCATAGATAGCAATAATCCAATCTGTCCTTTGAGAGAATAAATTAGGGCTATATTTCCTTAAATAGTAAACTATTATTGCTAAAATAGAAAAGACAATATTTTTCCAAAAGGTAGCCCAATTACTAATTACCAAAGCATCACCAAAGCAACCACAATCGCTAACCGGGTCTGTCAGGGCAATATAAAGGGTCAAAGGGGTCATAAACGCCATGAATATCAACGTCAATATAGAAGTTGTTTTCAAATTTGCTCCTAACAACAAACAGATACCTAACAAAAACTCTGCTGCACATAATAATACACCTGCAACAAAAGCCAAAGGCAATAATGCATCCCATCCAAATGCAGTCAAGTAATCTTGAATTTTATAATATGAGCCATACGGGTCAACTGCTTTTGCATATCCTGAAAAGATAAATACGCAACCTAAGATTATCTGACAAATAACAACTACAATCCTTTTTACTTTACTAACTTCAATATTCATTTTCTAACCTCCCTATTACACTAATTATCATTATTTTGAAATTCTATTTTAATCAATCCAAACATTGAATAATTAATCATGTCCATATAATTTGCATCAACGCCCTCAGAAACTAACGTCACGTTTCCATTATCTTCGATTTGTTTAGTTCTGTATAACTTCATCAAAATCAAGTCTGTATATGAACTTGGACGCATCCCCCTCCATGCCTCATCATAATCATGATTTTTTGCTAACATTAAAGTGCGAGTCTGCTCCATGTATTTATCATACATAGCAATTGCCTCATCGATGGTTAAATCACAAGTTTCAGAAAATCCTAAAGCCAATTGGATTAATCCGATAATCCCATAATTAACAATACCGATAAGTTCAGAGCGAATTCCCTCATCTATTTTTGACTCTTTTTTAATTTCAAGTGTACGAATCCTATTCGCTTTTATAAAAATTTGATCTGTAACAGATTCCGGACGCATAATACGCCATGCTGCTCCATAATCATTTAATTTTTTGATATACAACTCTCTGCATATCTTAATAACAGCGTCAAACTCTTTTTCTGTTTCTTTCACAACACCTAAATCATTGATTAAACATATCCTTATTATAGAACTCTAAAATCTCTGTCGTCGCCTTGTAGGCATGCCGAGCCGGACTTTCCTCATTCAAATCGATTGCCTTTTGATAATTATTCAAAGCCGATTGCCAATCTTCTTTTTTTCGATAAGCGTTTCCCAACAAAAAATAAGCTTCATCTGAGTCCGGATAATCTTTTACATAAGAGGTCAACACCTCCACAGCCTCATTCCACAAACCTTTGTCAAGTAATATTTTTGCTTGCTTTAAATCTTCCATAATTATGCTGTTTTCACTCGATAGTGGCAACGCACCTTCCCTTTCGCCATACCGGACAATTTACTCTTGTTCATTTGTCTGCGAATTGGTGATATACGA
Source organism: Bacteroidales bacterium (assembly GCA_015061185.1). Lineage (GTDB taxonomy): Bacteria > Bacteroidota > Bacteroidia > Bacteroidales > Paludibacteraceae > UBA1181. The sequence goes on along the minus strand of SUWZ01000047.1, from coordinate 1,213 downwards.
TCAACAAAAACTTTTCCCTCTAAATGGTCATATTCATGCTGAATGGCTCTGGCTTTAAAGCCCTCTATCACCTCTTCTATTGATTCAAAATTCTCATTGAGATATTGAATTTTGATTTTCTTTGGACGTTTGACAGTCTCATTAATTCCCGGCAAACTCAAACACCCCTCTCTACATGTATCCTCTTCCGAACCATACTCAACAATACGAGGATTGATAAAAACCTTCTTATAGCCCATAAATTCGGAGGATTCATCCTCGTCTGCCATAGGAGTTAAATCGACAACAAACAAACGAATAGACAAACCAATTTGAGGAGCTGCCAAACCTATACCATCTGCATTATACATAGTTTGAAACATATCTTCAATCAATTTATCCAACTCCGGATAATTTTTATCAATATCCACTGTTTCATTGCGTAAAACTTGATGACCATATATAACTATCGGATATATCATTATCTACTATTTTTTTAATTTTTTAACTTCAAAAATTCATCCTATTACTTTCCATAAAGGATTGCAAAATTATTGTGGCACTTATTTCATCTACCAAAGCTTTATTCTGACGTTCCTTTTTCTTTAATCCTCCTTCCAACATCGCCTTATGCGCTAATACAGAAGTAAATCGCTCGTCATACATTTCAATAGGCACGTTCGGATGTTGCTTTTTCAACTTTTCCACAAAGGGTTTAATATACTGCATCGAATCTGACTCTTCGTTGTTCATTGTTTTGGGCAACCCAACAACAATCAATTCAACGGTTTCTTTTGATAGATAATCAGACAAAAACTTCAATACATCACAACTCTTAACAGTTGTCAGTCCGTTAGCAATAATTTTTAGTGGATCTGTCACCGCTATACCAACTCGCTTTCGTCCATAATCTATAGCCAAAATTCTACCCATATATTAAAAGTAACATACACCCACAAAATTAGCACAAAAAAAAGGAAGTACAAAAATTTCTACAAGTATTTAAGAAACTGTTTAAATTTTATTTAAAAAATTGTCGAGTTTCTCTTTCTTATTTTTCGGCATCTTTGAGTTCCTTTTTAAATAACTTTTAATCACAACTATAAATATTATTGAAATTTTATTGTAATCTAAGAAGGTGTTTAAATTTTATTTTAAAAAAAAAATTTAGAGTTTCACTCTCTTATTTTCGGCATCTTTGAGATTCTTTTAGGTGGGTTCTATAAATTCATTT
>SUWZ01000076.1 GCA_015061185.1 Bacteroidales bacterium | reverse complement strand
ACTCCACACAACGCCTTTTACTGTTTTTTGCTTTAATTCAGACATTATTAAAATTAAAAACTTTAGAGTTGCTTAATTTTTTGTTGCTCCATAAAGAATTGTTTTTGTTGCTCAATCTCTCTACGCAACTCTTCTTCTGAGGGCATATAGGTCATATATTTTGCCGCAAATAATTGTTCATTTTCGTGTAGTACTGAATAACGAGCTATGGTGCTGTCGGTATCGGTACAAAGCAACACTCCTATTGCGTGGAAATATTTCGGTCGAGTTCACGCACACTCCACATATTAAGAGAGGCATTTTCTAAATACCATAGACGAGCCTCCGCATTGGTAACAGATAGTACTCTACGAACATGTGACCATTCTAAATTGTGAACACGTGTGTTCACAATCTCAGGGACTGGGAATGATTCCTTTTCATTCAACTCTATAATATAACCTTCCGGAAACTTTTCCGGATTATTTTTTACAGCCTCATTAACACACCCCAAGCACACATCCTCCCTCGCTTGTTTCAAGTTTCATTGTGATCGAGTACGTTTCTAGTTTCAAGTGGCAGTCATACAAAACTCATACAAGGTACTGCCTTCCAGGCAGGGTGCCACTGTGTTTTCTATTACCCGAGACTGCATCGCAGGTTACCAAAGCTGCGCTTTGTACTGCCTTACAGGCAGAGCGGAAACTGAAAATCACAATGATTACTTATTTTACTCTATTTAGTATTTCTTCGGGAGTAAAGCTGAGTTTTATTATAGTTGTAAGACCTCGCCCCATATCTTTGACGGAGGCTCCAAGCAACCATACTTGATTATCTATAATAAGGTATCTATCGTGAACAGCTTGCGAGAGTTGTACTTTGCAGATAGGTACACATTGTTGGTTGTGCTTGAGGAAGTCTAACTCAGTTTGCTTATTGTATCGCGTATAGACAGAGCATGACACTCCTTCTGCTCTCTTGTCGAGAATCAACAAAGTACGTTCGTCCACGAAAGGGTCAATTAGCATGATTCGTTCGGAAGCAGAACGTACCAAATCGGAGACAAATGCATGTGCATCCCATACACATCCTGTGGAGAAGAGTTGCTCCATTATCGGTTGTTCTCTACGAATGAGAAAATCTATCTGCTGCCGATGATCATCTACTTGCTGTTTGAGGTTATAAAGTTCCACTCGTTGCCCTTCTATCTGTTTTGAGAGGTGATATTCTACCTGCTGAAGAGTTGGATGAATGGCATAGCCCCGCAGTAGAAATTGCTTGAGTACGCCGGTCGCCCATTGACGGAAACGAGTGCCTGCCAAACTCTTTATTCGATAACCTACGGAGATGATTACATCGAGATTATAAATATCTATATTTCGTTGTACGACTCTTGTTCCTTCTTTACGAACTATTTCCATTTTGGAAACAGTTGACGATAATTGCAACTCACCCTCTTCAAAAATATTCTTTATATGTTTGCTAACTGCCGGTACTTTTACATTAAACAACTCAGCCATCTGAGCCTGCGTCAACCATACCGTATCACCTTCAAGTCTTACCTCCAAACAGATGTTATCGTCCGGCTGATAGAGGACTATCTCCCCTCTCTCCCCTTCTTCGGCTAACATACGGATTCCTGAGTATTCCATATTCTTCTATTCATTGTGCTGACGCTCGTTTCAAGTTTCAAGTTATCGCTATGGTTAGGTATCAGTTTCCATGAAATCTGAATCTTGAATCTTAATTGAAGCGACTCCATCGTGCAAGCCAAATGCCTTATCATCGTAAAGGTGTCTATGATGGCAAGCGTTGTATTAACAGCTTGAGGAGACATTTCTCTGCATTTTTCTTACAGCCTCATTAACACGCTTTGTCTCTACTCCATAAAGCATAGCTACGTCTCTATCAAGCAAGACATTTTGTCCTCTCACATTCAGCATTATTTTCTCTACCTCATTTGTAGAGATTAATGATTGTATCTCCTCTCTGCTCATCTATTATCTATGCAAATTTTTGAAACAACTTTTACTCAACCAAGTTGAAAAACTTTACAACCCATCTGACTTATTTTCTTGCAACAGAAAGCATTTCAACAAAACTTTTCTCAGTTTGAACAATTCGTAATCCCTTACACCGCCCGGATGAATAAAAATTACGTTCAAACAAACTTCTCGCACGCTGATATTGTTCCTTAGAAAACAAGAAATACACCTTATTATCAATGCTATTTCCATCCAATAAACTACGTGAATGAAGAACCTTATCCTCTAAATCTTTCTTTTTTAAGTTACCTACATTTTTTTGACGAAATTTAAATTCACACAACAAAAATCTTGCGTTTTTTTGTGAATCTCTATCCTTTACCGCTATAGACATATCTACAGTCTCCAAAGGTGCACCGGGTTTATTTTTCCGTTCCAAATCATCCAAAGAAAGAATTCTCACACCCTGTTCTGCTAAACCGATTCCTCCCTCTCTTTTCAATATATCTTGTAACTCCATCACACAATTAGAGGGAAAAAAGTACGATTTCTCCCACAACTCATCAAATACCATACAAACCAATTCTATCTAATGCAATATTAAATGATTCAAATATAGGTTCAACATCAACACCCAAACTTTTAAATTCAAATTGTTCTGTTCCGGAAACTTTAGTCGAAAGATACATTTGAACAGAATCTAAAACATCCTCTTTTTCTGCAATAGAACGCAATGCATTAATGAAGTCCGGACTATGAGTTGCCAGCATAAATTTTACACCCAATATTTTATTCAAAAGAACAATCACTCTTGCATATTCAACAATCCATTGAGGGTGCAAATGTGCTTCAGGTTCATCCAATATCAACAAAGTTCTATCCGTTAGCAAGCCTCTTTTTAACAACAACTGCAAAATTGCAAATTGTTTAATGCCAGTGGCACTATCTACAACATTAATTCTTAAACCATCAGAACTACGTTCATAAGTAAATTTTGCTCCAATATCAGATGTCTCTAAATTAACTTGACCACCTATAATATTAGAAATGACATTATAAAGATTCAAAGACTCTCCTTGCAACATCACAAGTTGATTGTCTATAAGGTGTTGTCTTAATCGTTGATTATACGTTTCCTCTTCAACTAATCTCCATTTATTTACATCCGTTAAAAAAATTGATACAGGTGAATCATTATAAATTATATTATCTACTGAAAAGATATTATTAACTCTATCTTCAGACAAAATACACCTTTCAAATTCAAAAAATGAGAGTTGCGACTGTTTGACATTAAAATGCGTTATTCCCCTAAACATATCAAAAAAGTCTGCAATAGATCTGTTTTGTCTTTTTTGAATAAAATCCGTCTCAATATCATTCAAATATTTTTCTATTAAATGAAATGCTCGTTCACAATCTAAACCTTCATCAATCACATCTTCATTCAAAGATGTATAATCTGGGGGGAGAACAGAATAGAGAAAACGCCTAAAATCTAATGTCGCATCCACATCTGCATATTGGGACTTTAGTCTTTCTACAAATAACCTTATACTATTTTTATTATTATCAAAATCATTATTAGTAATGAAGTCTTTAAAATAATCTCTAGTTTCAATCTTTAAATCATCTGAAAAATTCATCAACCGAAATAAAAGTCTATTCCAATTGGATTTAAGATCTCCATATCTAATGCTTTCATACCTCAAATTAAGATCTAGGCCGTAATAAAGCAATTTTGATAAAGTACTTTTACCTGAACTATTTTCTCCCGTTAGCACAGTGATGCCATTTAACAGGATATCCGCCTTGTTAATCGCTTGAAAATCAGAAACTTTAATCCTCAACTTATCCATCTCAACAAGAGAAATTTAAACTTTAATCAAAATATTTTAAAAGATAACACTCTTCAAAATAGCATTGTTCTAAGTAAATAAAACAATTAATCATCTTAACCACAATCTCACACCACAACAATCATTTATCCAAGACTTAACTTCTGCAATAGAGACAGAAAAACCTTTTCCCCCTTTTTCAATATAAAGAGGATAGACAGAATCGACTGCCTCATCTTCTAAATGAAAATAATTGGTCTGAAAATTTAGATAAAAATCCACGCTACACAAGTCCTTAGACAAGTATGCGAGTCTGTTTTTCCAAAATTGAGGAATAGAATTTTGTCCTCTCACATTTAGCATTAACTACTTTTTCGAAATCATCTCTTTTTCATACATCTCCGCCAAATAAACCGGACCATTCCACCACAAAACAAACTCATCATTGAATAGCATTTCGGCAGTTTCAGACTGCATAAATATATCAAACGCCTCTATTTTCGATATATTTTTTCGTTTTGCAATCTCTTCTGAAGTCATAGCAGCAAGAAGTTGCATTGTATATTCATATTTACTTGCTTTCATCAATACGAACCTCCTTCGCCTCTAAAAAGCAGAAACATTTTAACGCCAATTCCGATTTAAGACAAACTTGGTCTGAGAGTTTGTTCGGCAACAACATCCTAATTGCAGTCTCATCAGCTAAATCTGAACCTATTTCACCATACAAGCCATTTATATAAGCTGTCAAAACCTGATTTGTCGTATCATCCGCTATCTTACCCGCTATAATGTCGTAAGTGTCCCAATCAGCAATTCTACTTTCAACTCTTTTACGATGTTCTGTCACACAACTAAGCCATTCCCTATTTGCCTCTGGGAACTCATAAACAGATAATTCATCAAACACTCTTTCAAACTTATATACAGAGACATATCCCATCCTATCATTCTCAACTTCAACACCATTTACAAGTGCTTTCTTGATAGATGTCTTTACAAACTTGCAAGCTTGTCCAAAATCAGATGTCAAATAAAATCCCTTACCAAAATCCTTTCCTTCAGAACAACAAGACAAATCAATCTTATCCACCACCTTGTAACTTGCATGATACAACTCTATTCCCTCTCTCAAAATCATAATTCTGCACCAATATTATCCAAATATTTCATTATATCATCAAAGTTTGTCTCATCTCCTTGAATATGATAAAAATCATAACAAGTCTCTATATATTCATATATCTTATACTTATTGAAAATTTCACTGCATTTTTTTGCGTCAACATTCCATTTTAGTTGAGCTAATCTAAATAAACGGACTTGTAAGAGAAAAATATCATCTTGTTGTTTTATATTTGAGTTTCCCATTATTTCACTATATCAAGTATTTTCTCCACCTCTTCTACGTTCAACCTTCAACTCTGACATAATTTAAACGCAGTCTGTCATTCTTTTCTTCTACGAACAACCTTATGCTTAATCTTCACAACTGCGAAATTAAGTTCTATTTCAGTTTCGGTATCAGCAGTAGATAAATTATTTCCCACTATGTCCGCTAAAATCTCGCCGGTCTTTTGAAGAAGAGACTTCTGCTGTTCTCCTCCATCTTCCACTGTTTGAAGCGACTCCATCGTGCGAGCCAATTG
>SUWZ01000046.1 GCA_015061185.1 Bacteroidales bacterium | reverse complement strand
ACAGAGGTGACAAACCCTCTTACCTACAATGATGAGCATTGCTTCCAAAGTGCCATCTGCTTGGCTTACTTCTACGCCAACACCCGCTACACGCTCTTCAAAGAGTTGCCAACGGGCAAAGGTTACGCAGACTTGGTGCTAATACCATACTTGCCCAACATCCCGGCAATGGTGATAGAGTTGAAACACAACAAAAGCGCAGGAAGCGCACTTCAACAAATAAAGGAGAAAAACTACTGCCAAGCATTGAACAACTACAACGGCGACCTGCTTTTCGTAGGCGTAAATTATGACGAAAAGACGAAGGAGCACAGTTGCAAGATAGAGCGGTTGGTGAATGAGTAGAAGTTTATCTGAATTATTTTAAATATTTCTCTTACCTTTGCAAAAAACAAGAAAAAAAATGATACGAAATTTATTTTTAAAGTTAGGATTAATAGGAGCAGTTACTCTATTGTTGTTTTCTTGCGGAGAAGGCTCTATGGGCAACGGAGAACCCACAACAAGAGAAAAACTAATAGGAGTATGGTCTAACTATTATTTGGGCACATACGAATTCAGCCCTGATGGCACATTTATGTATGAAGTTGAAAACAGTGGATACTACCTATTCGGGAATTGGACTATTGAGGGCGGAGATTTAGTTATCTATTATGAAGGTGATCCGTATGAATGGGTCTATGAAATAACTGAGTTAGAGGATTTTAATTTGATTCTTTGCCCGCTAACCGGTCCAAGCGATGTTTGCGAAGAATATGAAAGATTATAGATGAATATATAGAACTCACTTATAATTTAAATCCACAAATTTAACCTCTGCATGAAATTCAAAAGATGGTTTTTATCTATAATTTTATTTCTGAATTTTTCTCTTGCCTTGGGAGCAAAAATTCGAATCAATGAGGTAATGCCTATTAATCTCGAAACCATCGATGAAGAATATGAATTCCCGGAAAGTTGGTTAGAATTATATAACGAGGGAGAAGTAGATACGCTTCTCCTTCATCACAAAATAAAGATCTCCACAGAAGATGAAGTGCACATAATCAAAAGAGATTTTTCTCTCAAAGCACACTCTTACCTTCTCTTCTACGGAGACGAAAAAAAATACTTTCCCCACCTGTCATTCAAAATTCCCTATAACGAGAAATGCAAAATAACATTGTTATCTCCTGATGACGAAGTAATTGATGAGATTATCGTACCGGTCTCACCGCATCCGGGACTCTCATTTGGAACAGATGCAAACGACTCTACCCAAAGGGGATGGTTACCTCGTGCCACTCCACTCTCACAAAATGACAACATCTCAGAAACACTGCTGTCTCCTCCCCTCTTTTCTTTCGACAAGGCCTTTTTCGACGACAAAGTAATACTTCAACTAAAAAATCCCGAAAAAAATCCTCAAGAAAGTGTCATCCGTTATACCACAGATGGTAGTCAACCCACTGAGGAGAGTCCGATTGCTCCACAAAGCATCGAACTAACAAAAACAACTGTTTTCAAAGCCTCAATATTTGCTCCCAAAGCCATTCCGAGCCGAGTGGTAACACAAACATTTATAAATTTAGGACGGGAGGTGACACTTCCCATCATTTCGCTCTCCATCAATGATAAATTTTTGTATGATGAGGAAATAGGAATATATACAGCAGGGAAAGATGATAACCAATATAAGAACTACGAAAATGATTGGCACCGCCCTACAACCATAGAGTATTTTGACACATCGGGAAACTCTTGTATTAACCAATTGGGAGAGATAAGAATTGCCGGTGCCACATCACGCGTTCACCCAATGAAATCGCTCATTGTTTATGCAAAAAAAAGATTAGGAAGCGAAGCATTTGACTACCCGTTTTGGAAATCAAAACCGGAGATAAAACAAGTGCCGTCTCTCCTCTTGCGCAACGCAGGAAACGACTTTTTATATGCACACCTCAGAGATGGTGCTTGCCAAACATTTTTTGGTCAATACGTCGATAATATAGATTGGCAAGCCTATCAACCTGCTATTCTACTCATCAATGGAGAATATTTCGGCATTACCAATATTCGCGAACGGAGCAACATCGATTTCATCGAATCGAACCACCACATTTCAGACGCTGACGTGATAGAGAATTGGATCAAGGTCAACAGCGGCTCTATCAGGAAGTATTGGGAATTTGTAGAACTATTCTCACGCAATGATGTAACGTACCAAGAGTTGGAAAAAGAGATGGAGATAGACGAATTTATCCATCTTATCATCCTTGAAGCCTACTTTGGAAATATAGACTTCCCGGACAATAATATAGTTATGTGGAGAGAGCAAAAAGAGAATGCAAAATGGAGATGGATTGCCAAAGATTTAGATATGGGTTGGCACTACCGATTTGATCGTTCGCCGGAAGCAGGCTTCTTCCACATGAACTTTTTTGACATTAACCTCTCGATAGACTCCACCTCAAAAACTTGGGAAGATTTGGAATTTGCCACAAGATTGATGAGACAATTAGCAAACAAAGAGGAGTTCAAGAATAAATTAATAGACAGATTCACCATCTATATGGGAGATTTTTTGCAAGAAAAATACATTGTTAAAACATTGGATAGTTTGGCTAAAAATATTGAATATGAGTATCCTTACACCTTTGAAAAATATGCCGACTATCGGAAAGAGGATTATGCCGACTGGTATAAAGAATTGGACATAATGAGAAACTTCCCATCGACTCGCAATATGCTTAACTTATATGCCATGAAAGAATTTTACCAATTAGGTGACATTTTCTCACTCTCTATAGAGAAAGGCATCTTCAGAAATAGAAAATTAAATGTAAATAATATTGATTTGAAAACCGATAAATACGAAGGTCATTATTACGAAGAGAGAGAACTGAAAGTAACCCTGAAAAAAGAGAGAAAAGATTCCCTTCATCATGCCGGCTGGAGAGTTATTTATCAAAACATTGAAAAATCTGACACTATCTATTTCGCACTTGATACACTCTCCCTAACCATTCCGAGCGAAAATGAATTTGACTATATACATATCTCTCCAACAGATACAATTCCGCCTCCTAAAATCAAGTACCCTATTATCTACTCCGTTGCAGAGGGAATCGTGTTGAAGAACTATGAAGCTGGAGAAATCGTCTCGATATATGACATAACAGGACGAGTGATAAAACAATTCAAGATTGATGATTCTGAGTTGACAATTCCTCTAAAACACAAGGGAGTTCTGTTTGTAAAAATTAGAGAGGATTGGCATAAAGTGCTTAGATGATTTTCTACGGAAGAAAATTATTGAGTAGAGATAATTTTGAAAGCATTTTGCTTTTACTTGTAGTATTTATCAAACATAGACATTCCATAGTTTTAGTTTTACCACAACAAAAAAAGGAGGGCATCTCTGCCCTCCAAACAATTTACTACCTTCTCTATAAATCAATACTCAGTAGAGATTCCTGAATACGATAAACAAATTACAATTTAGATACAATATCCAAGGTGTCAGAAGCAATCATATACTCCTCGTCAGTAGGAATAACCACCACCTTTGTAGCAGAGTCTGGAGTACTGATAATCATCTCGTCTCCATGCACATCGGCATTTACACTCTCATTCAATTTAACGCCAAAGCACTCCATATCAGCACAAATAGCTTGTCTTACGACATCCACATTCTCACCAATACCACCGGTAAAGACAATCACATCCACACCACCTAAAACAGCAACGTATGAACCGATATACTTTTTCACACGATAGATGAACATATCCAAGGCGAGCTTAGCACGTTGATTCCCATCCGCAATAGCAGCACGCACATCTCTCATATCAGAAGAGACGCCGGAGATTCCCAACAATCCACTCTTTTTGTTCAAGATATTGGAAATAGCCGCAGTATCAAAATGTTCACGCTCCATCAAATAGGTAATAGCACCGGTATCGATATCACCTGCACGAGTTCCCATCACCAAACCTTCCAATGGAGTCATTCCCATAGACGTATCAACAGACTGACCATCTTTGATAGCAGTGATAGAACCACCATTACCAATATGACAAGTAATCATTTTAGACCCTTTCACCGGAATATTCAACATTTCAAACGCACGTTGAGAAACGTAACGATGACTTGTTCCATGGAAGCCATAACGACGCACACCATCATTCTCATACAACTCATACGGAAGAGCGTACATATAAGCCTCTTGAGGCATAGACTGATGGAAAGCCGTATCAAAAACAGCCACCTGAGGAACAGCAGGAAGAAGATTTTGAATAGCACGAATACCCTTTAAATTTGGCGGATTATGCAAAGGTGCTATCTTAATACAATCTTCAATATTTGAAATTACCTCCTCATCTATAAGTACACTCTTATTGAACTTCTCTCCGCCATGCACAACACGATGACCAACGGCATCAATCTCGTCCAAAGAAGAGATAGCTCCATTAGCAGGATCAGTGAGTACACTGAAAATCAACTCAATTCCAGCTGTATGTTCTGGAATCTCCTTTTCGATGATTTCCTTTTCTCCATTAGGCTTAGTGTATTTCAAGAAAGCACCATCCAAACCAACCTTCTCTACCCCACCTTGCGCCATGACATTTTGCGAGTCCATATCAATCAACTTATATTTGATTGAAGAACTTCCGCAATTTAAAACCAATATCTTCATAATCCGAAACCAATAAAATTATTTTCTAGAATTTTTTGCTTCAATCGCCTGCACAGCAGTAATGGCTATCATTTTTACGATATCATCAACAGAACAACCACGCGATAGGTCGTTGATAGGAGCAGCCAAACCTTGCAACATTGGTCCGATAGCCTCTGCTCCTGCCAAACGTTGAACCAATTTGTAACCGATATTTCCTGCATCCAAAGTAGGGAAAACCAACACGTTTGCTGAACCGGCTACATCACTATCAGGAGCTTTGCTCTTCGCTACAGACGGAACGATTGCTGCATCCACTTGCAACTCTCCATCCAACTTCATTGTTGGGTCCAACTCTTTTGCAATGGTTGTTGCTTCGATTACTTTATCTACCATCTCATGCTTTGCACTTCCTTTGGTTGAGAATGACAAAATTGCAACACGTGGGTCATCAAAACCATATACATTCTTTGCTGTATTACCACTACATACTGCAATTTGTGCCAACTCCTCTGCGGATGGATTAGGCGTTGCTGCACAATCTGCAAACAACATCAATCCATTGTGACCGATGCTTTTATCTTTAAAAATCATGATGAAACATCCCGAAACAACTCCAATTCCGGGTGCTGTTTTCACAATCTGAAAAGCAGGTCGCAACACACTTCCTGTATAATTCTTTGCCCCTGCAACCTCTCCGTCAGCATCTCCGGACTTAATCATCAAACATGCAAGGTACAACGGGTCTTTTGCTTGCTCGTATGCTTGCTCTTCTGTCATACCCTTACGCTGGCGAAGTTTGAATAACAAATCAACATACTTTTGATGATTTGGATTGTCTTGAGGGTCAATAATTTGAGCCTTATCAATATTCTTTAATCCTAAATCAGCAGAAATTTTCTCAATTTCTTGTTTGTTACCCAACAACACAATTTCAGCAATCTTTTGCTCTAAAATAATGTCTGCAGCTTTCAACGTTCTCTCTTCTGTTCCCTCAGGAAGAATAATGCGTTGAGGATCTGCTTGCGCCCTCTTGACGATGCTTTCGATTAGTTCCATATAAATTATATCTTTTATGTTTGAACATAAGGAATAAAAACTACTCCTTTCTTTACTAATTTCAACAATAAGAAACTGTTTTAAAAATCATTCACAGCACAACAGATGACAAGTCTCTCGATGTGCTCGCCATAATTTTTAAAAAATAAATTTTATCAGTCTATAAATCTACTAATAATCAGGTAATTACAACAAACATCTATTTGTGTTTTAAATTACCCTAACAAAGATAAGGAAACAAAGTCAAATAAAAATCAATAACTCCAATTTTTTTTAGAAGAAACGTATGATTGCTGCAAATTTTTAGGCAACTTCCACTATTGGAGCGAAAAAGAACGCGGATGTGAAAGTTGCCTTAATATATTCTCAAATATTTATCGAAGAAGCGTAAAATGGCCTCTGACCTCCTTATCGGGTTCGTGTAACGTGATTATAAACCAATAATCGGCTGATGGAAGGTCTCTTCCCATATAGGTCCCATCCCAAGGTTCATATACGTTTTCACTATGATAAAGAACACGACCGGTGCGATCAAAAATAGAGACTTTGTATTGGGTATAATCCAACAGATATTCTAAATACCACTTATCGTTTGTGCCATCTCCATTGGGAGTCAACAACTCAGGATACAAAAATTTAAACTCCGACATGTATTTAAAGGAAACGGAATCAACACAACCATAGGCATCGGTTACCTGCACTTTATTTTTACCATCCAAGAGATTGGAGAAGTTGTTATCAAGGGTGATAACGGAATCGTTCCACAAATATTGATAAGGCTCTTCACCAAAAAAAACATCAACAAAAGCAGTGTTTGCCACCAATTTAGCTTTCAAACTCAGATTGTTATCTTCGCTATACCTTATCGTAACCGGCAACGGAGAAGAGTTTCCAGCTCCGGCCATCTTCAAAGAGTAATGAAACACCTCTATTTCGCGTCCATCTTCAATAAATGGCTGAAAAAGTAGCTTTCCATCAACAAATTTTACTCTTTCTCTGTATTCAGGCTCCACTATCTCAACATCAATGGAATCCATACATGCAATTTCATGGGATTTTAAAACTGAGGTTTCTTTATTAAGTCCGAAAGAGAGGTAGTCATTATTTAGCACTTTCGTTATATCAAGTTCCGGCATCGGAACACTATTGTCACACGGAGTCTTCACAACGATTGCACTATCTTTGATGGCATGAAGCACAAAATTGATTGGTGAAACATTTAGACGACCTCTACAAGTATCATTAACATACAAAAAAAGATTGCCATAATTTTCGGGACAAATAATAAAAGAGAGTGAGCTTTTATCAATCGTAGGCAAAGTATCTCCTATTGCAGTCACCAAATAAGATCTTTTTTGATATTTGGAGTCATAACCGTCAGTATAAACCGTGATTGGAAGACAATAATCACACGTCATTTGTCCTTTCCCATAATGAAGTTCATCTCTAATGGAAATGCCCTGTCCGCAAGAGACTATCGTCCCCAACAACAAGAATAAAAAAATATATATCGTTCTCATAACCTAAACATTTAAAATTATACTATTCATTTCGTCCCCAGAAGAATGGGAATACAGACTCTTATATTTAAAAGAACCACAAAAAACGTGCCAAAATTAACAAAAAAACATCGGAATCAACAAATAAGAAAAACTCCTTATTTAATAATTCCGACGTTATACAAATGAGGGAAGAACACTCCTCTTTTAAAATTTGCCAGCCTCAACTTAAAAACTCTTATACGGAAGGGCAGCCAATACCTCTGCCAACTTATTCACTGCTTTGCTCAATATCCCTTCCACCATAGGTTTTATGATTGGATTCAAATCGGCTTTAATTGTCACCTTTATACGTGTATCATCTGGTGCAACCTGTTTAGTCTGAATCCAAAGATTAAAACCTATCATCGACTTTTCTGCAGAAAACTTAACCGTTTTATTGGGTTCACGCTCAATAATTCTAATCCCCATCTCCCCTACAGGATTGATGGAAAACTGACAACTATCCATGTCATACTTCAGATCAGAAATTTCATCCGGAATGCGATTTTTAAATTTATCAATATTATTTAAATCAGAAATAACACGAAAAATTTCATCATCATTACATTCCGCTTTGCATACAGCACTTTCAAAAGTAGTCATAGTCTATCGATTATTTACCCCACTCACTTGGATTTTCTCTCCAACTTTTCAAAACTTCTAATTCTGCCTCTCCAATTTTATTTGTTTCCAACAAATGTTGAAGAACAGCCGCATAGTTAGACAATGTTATCAACTCCACCTTCTCTGCAGCAAATTGTTGCTCAGCCACAGGAAATCCGTAGGTAAAAATCGCCAACATACCTAACACGTCAGCTTGAGCAGCACGAAGAGCTTTAACCGCCTTTAAACTACTTCCGCCGGTTGATACCAAATCCTCTATGACAACAATTTTTTGCCCGGGCTTCAAATCGCCTTCCACCAAGTTTTCCAAACCGTGGTCTTTAGGTGCCGATCTGACATAAAGAAACGGCAACCCTAACTCATCAGCCACCAATGCTCCTTGAGGGATTCCTCCGGTCGCAACTCCTACTATAGCCTCTGCATTCGGATAATTTTCACGAATCAACTTTACAAAACAATCTTTGATAATCGTTCTGATTTCAGGAAAAGATAGAGTCTTTCTATTATCGCAATAAATAGGAGACTTCCAACCAGATGCCCAAGTAAAAGGATTATTGGGTTGCATCTTCACAGCATTAATGCTCAACAATTTCTCTGCTACAAGATTTTGAATATTGTCCATTTCTTTACTTTATTAAAAATTTCCACAAAAGTATAATATTTTTACGATTCCACGAAACTTTCATAAGTTACGATTGCTACTCCTCATCAAAATTTCGACATACAACTTGGATTTCGCTTCCATTAACGTTTTAGGAATGGAAGTGTATGGGTTACTACTCCATCTGATATTGCACATAAATAATAACCTTTCGCCAAGAACGAAACATTCAATTGCAAACTCTCTTCCGCAATTTTTTGTGAATAGAGCACTTTACCCTCAGGAGAGACAATCTGAAGCAACATTTTTTCATTCAATCTGCTTAAATTCAAGATTCCATCGGTAGAAGTTGGGTACAAAGAAAATGCCGGCGCATTATCTTCATCCGACAATTTTGTCCCGATACGATTATCTATAATAAGAGTAGATACCGAAAGTGGCGGCAAATCAATCTCCGCCTTGTTACTCTTGATTGTAACGGACACCTCTTTTAAAGCATTGATAGAATGGGTGAAGAATGTCTCTTCTTGAGGAAGATTTGCCAACTGCATCATTGTATAATCACCATCTTCAATAGCAAAGTTGGCAACATCTAATACCACCTTCCTATTTTCTGTCAAAGAGCGATTAACCCAAACAACACTAAGCGAGTCTTTATCCTCCGATATAGTTGGATAGGCAGAAAGAATCGAATCATTAGACGATGATATAGGTGCCAAGTAATGGCTCTTATTGTATCGAGCAAATAGATGCAAAGTCTCCCACATTCCCAACTCCCAATACCACGGAGTAAACAATTTTACATCATTGCGAATAAATTCTCCCATCATAGATGCATACCAAACAGCTAAGATATTAGGATTTTTGGATTCAATCCCTATTTCTGTCATCCCTAAATCTCTGACTTCTCCAAAGTATTTCAACATCCAATCTCTACATCTTTTAAATATGTATTCTTTCGTTTGCGTGGTATCCCACACCCCATTTATGCGTTTAATTCCATTTGCTTTGGGATAATCATAGTTCTCATCAAAAAACAACCTATGAGTCTGAAGCACATCATTATCCGCCATTTCACCGGGATAAAAGTGGATCGAGAAAACATCCAACAATTTTATTCCCGTAGCTTTTTCTTCTTCTGCCACTCTTTTTATGAAAAACTCCAACCATGTATAGTGCTTCCCATCTAAGGTTACTCCTTTATGATTAGGTGCCGTGTACCATTGCCATTCATTGCAAGTGATAGGGCCTACCAACTTTAAATCGGAATATTTTGCCCGCATCAATTTTGCTGTTTTGAAGTAAATTTGCATGAACTCCTCTGGTTCAAATGGTTCTTTTCTGACATCATCGTGAGTTGTATGCCAAATATCAGGTTCATTGTCCATCGCCCAATACTGCACTTTAGAGCGGTCAAAACCTAATCCATCAGGACCAAACCAATGGTCCAGAAGTCCGATAGCAGAATCTACCGGCCACACTTCCAAATAGGAGTTTATATCCCCCTCCACCAAAGCATATTTACCCCCTTCCGGATTAGGTTGCGCCCCCTTTCCTGTCACATTTTGACCTGTATGGAGATAAACTTTATTATGATCCAAATACCATTGCCAATAAGGAAAATTCCACTCGGTTGTCTTCGCTGCATAACCAATCATTTGCATACCAAACATAGCCTGAATATGGGGAATGCGCTCCTGAATAGTTGCTAACTCATAATCCCAATCTTGAACACGAACATCGTTATAAAAATCCGGTGCACTTGTCAAATGCCTCTTGTAATGATATTTGGAAGATTCATTCCCGAAATTTTCTCTGAGGAAAGTTACGCCAGACTCCAATATGCGAGTCCAATCCTCCTCTGTTGTAGGCTTGTCCGGATACTGACTTGTTGCATTGTTTCTTCCATACAAATAGGGTGAAATCGGTTCTATTTCTGACGTAACATCCAACTTTACCTCAAATAATTCAGCCCCGTTGAGCACTCCCACTTGCACAAACAAGAGCAACATGAATAATAACTTAATTTGAATTTTCATAACAGTATTGAGTTTTTAGATGCACTTTATATTTTTAGTTCAATTGTTCAAGCAGAATAACTACTCTCAAGTTGCGTTATCTCCATATCTCATACAATATTCGGAATTTTACCACAGAAAAGCAAAAAATACTTAATTTTTTTTCACTTAAAAAACACGAAGTAACAAAAAATTATATATTTGCAAAAATTAATAATAATAAATTTATGAGAAAAGCATTTTCTCTGCTTTTGATTATCTTTCTACATGAATTTGCGTTAGCGCAAACAGATAGTCAGCAGCCTCAACTCTCAATTCATGGAATAGTTACGGACAAGGATAATAATGAAACGCTCCCCTACGCACACGTTTTAGTTTACTCATTACCGGATAGTACTTTCGTTGTTGGTGCCTCCTGCGATGAAAACGGAACATTCTCTGTGAATGGATTGGAGGCAAAGGAGTATCTAATCAAAGCCACCTTTATCGGTTATGAAGATAACGAACGAAAAGTTACCTTAGACACGCTACATAAAGATTTAAAAGTAAAACCCCTACGATTATCTCCGGACAAAGTGATGTTGGAAGAGGTTAAGATATTGGCCTCTGCCACTCCTCTGGTTGTTAAAGAAGATACTTTGGTCTATAATCCGGAAGCCTTTCGAGTGGCAGACGGTGCTGTTATTGAAGATTTGGTAAAAAAACTTCCGGGCGCAGAACTATCAACGGATGGGAAATTGGTGATAAACGGGAAAGAGATTAAAAAGATTTTGGTGGATGGAAAGGAGTTTTTTGCCGATGACCCCGATTTCTCATTGAAGAATTTACCAGCCAACTTGATTGAGGAAATTAAAACATACGACAAAAAGAGTGAAACTTCTGAGTTGACAGGAGTTGATGATGATGACGATGAAACAGTGTTAGACCTCAAAGTAAAAAAAGGGATGAAAAATGGCTGGGTTGGAACCCTGCAAGGCGGAGGTGGCTCCGACATCCGTAAAGATCCGGATTTCAGATACGAAGCAAGTGCCAACATGAATCGTTTTACCGACACCGATAATTTGGCAATTTTAGGTTCAATCAACAATACCAATAACAGCGGTGGAAACGGCAGAAATGTATCCAGCAACTCCGGCAATGGTATTACAAGAAGTGCCAATGCCGGCATTACTTTCTCGCGCGAAAGAAGCAAAAAGTATGAGTTTGGAGGAAATGTTCAGTACCGAAATAGTAAAAACGACGCTATAAAAAAGAGTGCAAGAGAAAACTTTCATTCTTACGGTTCTTCTTATAGAAATGATAATTCGACCTCTGATAAACTACAAAACACCATTTCATCCAATCTGAAAATGAAATGGAAACCAAATGAGAATGCAACAATCATCTTCCGTCCGGACATATCCTACTCCAGAAACAACAGCAATAGCATAGGTACAACGGAAAATCTTAATGAGCTGAAAATCAGAAATAACTACAAAAGTTCTGATAAAAAAAATATTGCCGACAATTTTAGAATCAATGGAACTCTAAGATATGTTCAAAAACTACAAAAGAAAGGTCGAAGTATTTCGTTGAATACCGGAATTACCTATACAACCTCTCCGAGCGAACAATGGAGCAACTCCGAAACTGATTTCTATTTAGACGATGATGACATAATCGACTCAACCTTGATTTCATCGCTCTACACAGATAAACGGAGCAATGGTTTGACCTATTATGTAGAGGGTGCATACACAGAACCTGTCTTTAAAAACCACTCGCTACAAATCAAGTATCGTTTCCAACAACGTTCTGCAGAATCCTACTCGCTTGTTTACGATGAAATGGAGGAAAATAGCTTCCTGGACTCTTTAAGCAGCGAAGTGGAAAATGACTATAAAACCCACATTGCAGAAGCAAGTTTACAAGGAAAATATACTAAATTCAACTATAATATCGGAATTGCGTTCCAGCCGCAAATATCAAAAACTCACAATTTAATCGGACCGAATGTAGGAAAAGATTTTGAACAAACCGTTTTCAATTTCTCTCCTAACCTCCGTTTCAGGTATAAATTTGACAAGAAAAATAACCTCTCATTCCGATACAGAGGACAAAGTTCTGCACCTAACGTAGAAGATTTGCAAATGGTAATAGATGAAAGCGACCCTTTGGACTTAAAGTATGGTAATCCGGATCTAAAACCGGCTTATACCAACAACATTACTTTCCAATTCAAAAAATATTCAAGCGAGAATCAACGAAGCGTAATGGTGAACGCAACATTTAAAAATACATTAAATGCCATTTCCAACCAAATAATTTACGATAAATACACCGGAATACAAGAAAGTTATAAGGTTAATGTGAATGGTAATTGGGGCATAAACGGACTATTCATTTTAAGCACTCCTCTCAAAAACAAAAATTTCACATTTGGAAACTCCACAAAAGTTGGTTACGACAAAGATGTTACCCTTTTAGAAAGTGCAAAAGAAGAGATTGAAAACGTCCTCACTGATGGAGAAAAAAGCATAACACACATTTTTTCTGCCGAAGAAAAATTGCAATTAGCCTTCAGAAACGATTACTTCGATATTATGGGAACTGCTGCGGTGGCATACCAAAAAGGAAAGAACGAAATAATGGAGAGAAGCAATCGAGAAATTATTGACTACCACGCAACTCTCAGTGCCAACGGATACTTACCTTGGAACATAACACTATCTACAGACGTGAACTTCCATTACTTCACAGGATATACAGACGGATTTGATGATAATGCATTGTTGTGGAATGCTCAACTGTCTAAAAGTTTCTTGCCCAATAATGCAGCAACAATAAAATTGAAAGTAATGGATATTCTTCAGCAACAGAACAATTTAACAAGAAAAATTGGAGAATCGTCCATCACAGACACCGAGTATAATACACTCGGCAGCTATTTCATCTTGTCATTCTCATACAAAATTAATCAAATAGGCAAACAGTTCAAAGAAGATGATTGATTATAATCAATATTAACTAAATATATCCAAATAAGTATGGGGGGGGGTATTTTTTAATAATCCTTTCAAAAATTTAGATATTTGATTATTTTTTTGTATTTTTGCATCGAAATAAAAAAAACTAATTGTTTGTGCCCCAAAGTTAATCCTTAACTCAAGGTACATGGATTGTGTTGTTAAAACGCATAAACTGAAAAGAAAATAGAAAAAAAATAAACATAAAAAGAAAAAGTACATGGAAAAGAACTTTTATGACTACCTAATCAAACACAACAACAAAGAATTAAGTTCAGTGTTGTTGAGTGAAGAGTCTATTGAAAGATTGAAAGATTGTGCTCGCATGGTGAAACTTAGCAAAGGAGAGTTGCTCCAAATAGAAGGCGAAGTTAGCCAAATTTGGGGATTCGTAACAGAAGGATTAATACGAACCTATTACAAGAAAGATGAAAATGAAGTTACCGATCAACTTGCTCATGAAGGAGATGACTTCATTGACTACAAAAGTTTTTTCAGAGAAATTCCAAGTTCTTGCAATATACAAACCATAGAACCATCGGTAGTGTTTATATTTAAGAAAAAGGAATTGGATGCAATGTGTGAAATAGACAAAGATATTAAGAAACTATTCACCCTTTTAAAGAAGAAAAATCTGCTAAAATTAAAAGAACGCTTAGATGATTCTGTATTTGAGCCGGCAAAAGTAAAATTTTCAAGTTTAATGGAAAAAACACCTCAATTTGTATTGAGAGTTCCATCCATTTACATTGCGTCTTACTTAGGAATTACACCGGAAACATTAAGTCGCATACGTGCAAAAATGAAAATAGACGAGCGCAATGTCTAATAAAAAACGAATAGTAATATGAAACGAATAATAATCAACAAAAGCCTACTACAATTCGAAGCTAAACGAATTTTGGGCGACATCAAATTATCTCCTGAGGCTGAAAATGCTTTGAAAGAGATAACATCCATAGAGAAGGTAAAAAAACATGCTAAAATACTTAGCTCCGGTGAGGTTTGCGATTTTATCGGCATAGTAATGAAGGGCTTGGTACAGATATATCATGTTAAAGATGGGAAAAAACGGGTTTCAGATAATTTTGCAACTGAAGGGTACCCTTTCTTTGACATTGATGGATATATAAACGGGAAACCTTCCTCCGTAGAAATTGAGGCTTTGGAAGCTACTGTATTTGCAAAAATCGACAAAAAGAAATTTGAGAGTTTATGCGAAGAATACGAAGATTTGGATGATTTATATACAAAAATTTTGGAACATGAGATGATTTCAAGTCATGAAAGACTAAACTCTGTACTACACCATGATGCTGAGGAAAAATATAGCTACCTTGACGAATCAAGAAATGGATTGACAGCAAGAATCAGCTCTATAAATGTTGCTTCATTTATCGGTGTAACACAAGAAACTTTGTGTCGAATCAAAGCAAAAATGACTGACACTTTGTACTAAAAAACACTGACAAATAATAATTTACAAACCATAAACGAGTATTAAATAGATCCATTTTAATACTCGTTTTCATTTAGAAAAAGATCTACAATAACTTTTTAACCTACATTGTAGAACTATTCAGAAAACAAGGAAATATGCTAACGCATAGAAAAAAAAATTATTATTTAAATTAATATAAATAACAAAAAAGAGTATCTTTGTGAAAAGGTGATAAAAATATCCAAATTTATAGAAAAAGTTAATGGTTGAAAGCACCTTAAAGAGAATAATAGACTAATCAGGAGAATAAAAGATATGATTCTCTATAAAACGAATACGAAATGAAAAGATTTATGCCGGAAATAGAATTCCAATCGAGAGAAAAAATAAAAGCATTTCAAGAAGAAAAACTTAGAGAGATGCTAAACTATCTGCAAACAAGCTCTCCCTACTACAAAAGAATATTTGCCGAGCATAACATAGCAATAAACAAGATAAAAACAATAGAAGATTTACAAAAAATACCCTTTACAACGAAAGAGGATTTACAACTTCACAACCAAGATTTTATATGCGTAGATCCCTCTGAAATACGTGATTACATCACCACATCAGGCACATTAAGCGACCCCACCACCTTTGCTCTGACGGAAAAAGATTTGGTTCGTTTATCCTACAACGAAGCCATCTCCTTTACATGTGCAGGGGGACATAAGGGTGAGATATACCAATTAATGACAACGATAGACAAACGTTTTATGGCAGGGTATGCCTACTGCATGGGAGTGAGGGAAATTGGAGCAGGATTGATTCGAGTGGGCAATGGTATTCCCGAACTACAATGGGATACCATCAACCGCATACACCCTGATGCCATTATTTGCGTACCTTCGTTCATTCTAAGAATCATTAAATATGCAGAAGAACACGGGATTGATTACAAAAATTCCAGCATCAAAAAGGCTATTTGCATCGGTGAAAATCTTAGAAACAATGATTTTTCGTTAAACTTACTGGGAAGTAAAATCAAAGAAAAATGGGATATAGACCTCTACTCTACATACGCCTCTACTGAGATGAGTACCTCTTTCTGCGAATGCCATGAGGGGCAAGGAGGACACCATCATCCCGAATTGATTATATGCGAATTAATCGATGAAAACGACAATATCGTAAAAGAAGGAGAACCCGGCGAGTTGGTGATAACCACATTGGGCGTAGAGGGTATGCCGCTTTTAAGATTCAAAACAGGCGATATAGCTCAATTTCACTACGAGCCATGCAAATGTGGAAGAAATACCATGAGAATAAGTCCAATCATCGGTCGAAAAAAACAGATGATAAAATTTAAAGGCACTACTCTCTACCCTGCATCTGTATTTGACATTTTAGATAACACCGATTACGTCGAAAATTATTTGGTGGAAGTGAGTACAAACGAAATTGGCATGGATCACTTGACCGTTTTTGTTGGAGTTAAATTGGAAAAAGAGGAGTATATTAAGGAACTGAAAGATCGTTTCAGAGCCAAACTTCGTGTTGCTCCAGAAGTTAGATTCAAGCCTATAGATGAAATTCAACGCATACAAATGCCTGAAATTAAACGTAAACCGGTAAAATTTATTGATAACAGAGTGTAACAACATATATGAATGCAAACTTCAATTTTGATGCAATAAGACCCTACAGAGACGAGGAAGTTCCGGCAGTTGTAAATGCAATCGCCGATGACCCATTATTCCCAATTGTGGTAAACTATCTATACCCTAACGCAAACATTGATGAATTCAGAACCATTCTACGCAATATAAGAAGTGTAAACGAATTTCAACTAAAAGTTATGCATAGGGCTATCAGAACCATTATTGAAAAGAGTTCTGATGGTGTAACATTCGATGGATTCGACAATTTTGATAACAATCCTCACATTTTGATTGCCAACCATCGAGATATTATGTTAGACTCTGCTATATTGGATGTTTTGTTGGTGGAGCATAAGAAACCGACTTGCCAAATTACTTTCGGAAGCAACTTAATGAAAGGGGACTTGGTGATACATATTGGAAAAATCAACAAAATGTTCCGAATCGTAAGAGGTGGAAATATTAAGGATTTTTACAAAAACTCATTAGAGGTATCTGCCTACATGAGAAACGTAATAACTCAAGAGAAAGAATCGGTCTGGATTGCTCAACGCAATGGACGAACAAAAAATGGGTTAGACAAAACTGAAATCGGTGTCCTGAAGATGTTTTCAATGAGTAGCGACAAACCTTTCATCGAAAACATGAACGAACTTAGCTTTGCTCCTGTGAGTATATCGTATGAATACGAACCTTGCGATTTCTTGAAAACTGCCGAATTATACATCTCTCGCTATCAAAAATATGAAAAAAGTGAAAACGAAGATTTAAATAGTATCCTTCAAGGAATTCAACAGCCTAAGGGGAGAATACACGTGAGTTTGACGAAACCTATCACTCTGGAAGAGCTAAAAATATGCGATCAATACGAGAAAAATAACAAATTAGTGAGATTAGCAGAAATTATCGATCAGAGAATTTATAACGGCTATAAACTCTACCCTAATAACTATATCGCTCACGACTTGTTGATTGGGGAAAATCAGTTCGAAAATTTCTATACAAAAGGGGAAAAACAAAACTTTATAGAATATATGACAAGCGGGTTAGACTCTCTGCCTATCAAGGGCGAAAAAAATGAGTTGGCTCAGTTGTTTTTACAAATATACGCCAACCCCGTAAAGGTTGCATCCGCAAATTGTCGTTAGGTTCTATTAATTCAGAAGCTCTTTAAATTTTATTAAAAAATTTTTTTAGAGTTTCACTCTCATATTTTCGGCACAATAAAGGGTAAATTTATAGAACTCCCCACATAATAAACAGAGGATGATAAATTAAAAAAAAGGGAATTTATTATGGCAAAATAGCAACTATGTCTTGTTTACATAAAATAAATACTAAACAAGAGATTACGTAACAATAATAAACTCCCAACAATGATTTATATGGATTCCATCGAGGAATTTTAACAAACTATTATTTACAAGCATTGCAACCTTTGCAAAGAGATGATTCGCCTCTGAAACGCTTCTCAACCATCAACTTAATCTTATCCTGAAGCGAATCTATTCTAATATTCTCTATCACGTCATTTACAAAAGCAAACATTAACAACATTTTTGCCTCTGCCTCAGGGATACCGCGAGAACGTAGGTAAAACAATGCGGTCTCATCCATCTGACCGGTAGATGCGCCATGACTGCACTTAACATCATCAGCATAGATCTCCAATTGAGGTTCTGTAAACATTTTCGCATCTTTCCCTACACAGATATTTTTATTTGTCTGATAAGCTGCTGTCTTTTGAGCATCTTTAGCAACAAAAACTCTTCCGGAGAATGCCCCCTTGGAAGCATCATTGAGAACATACTTAAACAACTCCTTGCTGACGCAATTAGGCACATTATGATTCACAACTGTATGATTATCTGTATGCTGTTCTCCATCGCCTATTACCATACCACATAAGGTCAACTCGGCACCCTCTCCATCTAAATCTACGCTGATATTGTTACGAGAGAATCCATTCTGCAACGTCATATCGTTGATTAAAACGTTGGAATTTTTCTTCTGTTTCAAAACAAATGAACTCAAAGAGACCGATTTTGCATTGGTACTTTCCAACTTATAATAATCAAAATGAGCGTTTTCACCGACAAAAACTTCTGTCGCGCCATTGCTGAGACTTTCCACATCGGACAAAGAGTGAGCACACATCAAAACAGAGGCCTTCGCATTATCACCAACAACCACTAAGTTGCGAGGGTTAGAGATAGCCGGAAGGTTTGCATTAGAAACACAAATCAACTGAATAGGATTATCAATAACAACACCATCCGGAACATAGAAGAAGAAACCATCCTGAGAAAACATCGTATTGAATGCCACCAAAGCATCCATTTTCTCGCCAAAAGCCTTATGATAATAGGAGGAAACCAAATCGGGGTATTTTTGAGCCATTTCTCTTATACTCCCGATCAAAACGCCTTTTTTTGCAAGATCATCCCACTCTAATTTTGATTTTTCAGGAAGATAAAATGCCTCATCAACAAGGAAACAAAGATAGGAATTGATTGGCACATCGCAATGAAAAAGATTGTTTGAGGTAGGGAATTTCACACGATTGAGATTCAATCCATAATCAAAATCAAACAATTCCTTGATTTTGGAGTGACGATATAACTCGGCACGAGAGTTAGGAAATCCATTATCCTTAAAATAATCAAATGCAATTTGACGACAATCATTCATTACAGCAACCCCATTCTTAAAAATGGTTTCGCTATATTTTTCATAAATATCAATATATTGACTTTCCGTAGTTGACATTATACCACAATTTAGACTTACACGTTAAAAATTCTCTCCTAACTCTTTTTTAATCCAGTCATATCCGCGCTCTTCCAACTCCAAAGCAAGTTCTTTACCGGCTGATTTAACAATTTTCCCCTTGTAGAGGACATGAACAAAATCCGGAACAATATAATCCAACAAACGCTGATAGTGGGTAATCACGATACTTGCATTATCTTTACTTTTCAACTTATTGACACCACTTGCAACAATTCTTAGAGCATCAATATCCAAACCACTATCCGTTTCGTCCAAAATAGAGAGTTTTGGCTCCAGAACAGCCATTTGGAATATCTCGTTACGCTTCTTTTCTCCACCGGAAAATCCCTCATTCACCGAGCGATTAGCCAATTTATTATCCAACTCCACCACCTCTTTTTTATCCCTCATCATTTTCAAGAAGTCAGAAGCAGACATTGGCGGAAGACCATTATATTTACGATGCTCATTCACTGCGGCGCGCATAAAATTAACCATGCTGACACCGGGGATTTCCACAGGATATTGAAAACTCAAAAACAACCCTTCGCAAGAACGAGCTTCGGGAGACAAAGCCAACAAATCTTTCCCATTGAACAAAACCTCACCTTCTGTCACCGTAAAAGCCGGATTACCAGCCAAAACAGAAGAAAGAGTACTTTTACCCGAACCATTAGGTCCCATGATGGCATGCACTTCGCCCGGATTAATTTCCAAGTTGATACCCCTTAAAATCTCCTTACCATTAACAGAAGCATGTAAATTTTTAATACTAAGCATATATCTATATTCTAAATTATTATCCGACACTACCCTCCAACGAAATTTGCAACAATTTTTGAGCTTCAACAGCAAACTCCATAGGAAGTTTATTTATCACCTCTTTGGCATAACCATTCACAATCAAACCGATGGCATCTTCTGTAGAGATACCTCTTTGATTACAATAAAAAATTTGGTCTTCACTGATTTTAGACGTTGTTGCCTCGTGTTCAACAACAGCAGAATCATTATTAATATCCATGTAAGGGAAGGTGTGTGCACCACACTTATCGCCCAACAACAAACTGTCGCACTGCGAAAAATTTCTTGCCCCTTCCGCTTTTTTTGCCACTCGCACCAATCCGCGATAACTATTCTGACTATACCCGGCAGAGATACCTTTGGAAACGATATGACTTTTGGTATTTTTTCCTAAATGAATCATCTTTGTTCCCGTGTCTGCTTGTTGGTAATTATTGGTAACAGCCACAGAATAAAATTCGCCAACAGAATTATCACCCAACAAAATACAACTTGGATATTTCCACGTGATGGCAGAACCTGTTTCCACCTGTGTCCAAGAGACTTTAGAGTGGTCGCCTTTACAAATGGCACGTTTTGTGACAAAATTGTAGATACCTCCCTTGCCCTCTTTATCACCCGGATACCAATTCTGAACGGTGGAGTACTTAATTTCTGCACGATCCAAGACAACCAACTCCACAATAGCAGCATGCAACTGATTCTCGTCGCGCATTGGGGCTGTACAACCTTCGAGATAAGAGACATAGCTATCATCATCTGCCACAATCAAGGTTCGCTCAAACTGACCCGTATTGGCAGCATTTATACGAAAGTATGTTGACAATTCCATTGGGCAACGAACACCCTTGGGGATATAAACAAACGAGCCATCACTAAAGACTGCCGCATTGAGAGCAGCAAAGAAATTATCTGTATAAGGAACAACAGAACCCAAATATTGACGAACTAAATCCGGGTAATTTTTCACTGCCTCATTAAAAGAGCAGAAGATAATCCCCAACTCAGCCAAATTCTCTTTGTAGGTAGTTTTAACAGAAACACTATCCATCACTGCATCTACAGCAACACCTGCCAAGCTCTTCTGTTCTTCCAGAGGGATACCCAATTTATTGAAGGTCTTTATCAACTCAGGATCCACCTCGTCTAAACTTTTGGGCGACTCTTTTGTTTTTGGAGCGGCATAATAGTATATATCTTGATAATTAATAGGCGGAATAGACAAATGCGCCCACTCCGGCATCTCCAAAGTAGTCCAATGCTTAAAGGCCTTTAAACGATATTCCAACAACCAATCCGGCTCGCCTTTTTTTTCAGAAATTAAACGAACAATATCTTCATTTAAGCCTTTCGGAATAACTTCCGTTTCCACATCTGTAACAAATCCGTACTTATAATCCGAATCTGTAACATCATTAACAAAGTTGTTTTTCATACTTTACTATCTATCATACATCCAAAAACAGAACAAAGGTACTAAAAATTGGTAGTACTCTGTATAAAAACAACAAAACAAAAAAGAAAAAAGTAATTTTTATAAGAAAAATCTTGTATTTTCAAAAATTAGTCCTTACCTTTGCACCACGATTGAGAGAAATCGTCTATATGCGGAGTGGAGCAGTTGGCAGCTCGTTGGGCTCATAACCCAAAGGTCGTCAGTTCGAGTCTGGCCTCCGCAACAAAGAAGGATGTCGCAAGTGTGGCATCCTTTTTTTATTCTTAGCTCTGCTCTGCTCGTAAGATTTGAGAGTCAATGCACGGTGTGCGTTTCAAGTTTCAGGATTCAAGTTTCATGTAGCGCACTTCCTGAAACCTGCGTTAGTACCCTGATACTAGAACCCATGCAAGGTACTGCCTTCCAGGCAGAGCACCATTGTGTGTCCTATCACCCAAGATGCGTTCCGGGCTACCATCGCTATTTTCCCGAGACGTCGTCCCGGATTACCATCGCTACGCTCAGTACTGCCTTCCAGGCAGAGAGGAATGTTGGGTAATAGCACGCTTGAAACCTAAATCCTGAAACTTGAAACCAGAAACGCACGATAGGGCGAATGCGATTCGCCCCAACGACTGCAACCGATACCAATATAAGACCTGCAACCAGCGTCAGCATCTTGAAACTTGAATCTTGAACCCTGAAACATGCGTTAGCACCCTGAAACTCACTCCTCCTCAGGTTTATACGGATGCGCCTTGGCATATTCGTAATCTTCTTCAGTGATTTCGTAACGGAAAACTCGTAATGTTTGACTATACGTTAACACTTCATAGTTAAGCTCATTGAGAAACATTCCTCCATACTTTTCTTCTTTAGTACTATCTATTAATTCACATCTATAGATTAATGTATCATCAAACATAACAAAGGCACTAAAAGCATCAAAAGGTCTGTAATTAAAACTTCCTACCTCAGCGTTAACAATACTATCTGCTGAAGGGATTTCATAAATTTCTGGGAAATTATTAATGTTTATCCCTCTATCGATTTTGAGTTTGATGGTATGTTCTGTTCCATTTACAATCCAATAATACCATTCTCCTTCAATTCCATCTTTGATAACATCTTCATCATTACAATTTGTCATAAAAATAACAAACGATAATAATATATATTTTAGTTTTTCCATTCTTCTTGATATATTTTTAATAAGTTATCTATTTGAGCATCCGTAACTCCATTAATTTTATAATTCTTTAAATATTCGCTGACTTTATCCAAAGACGTTAAATTAGAAATAATCATATTAAAGAAACCTAATGGATAACCTGAGACTTCATCATTAGGAAAAGTTGTACTTCCATCGTACTGATTTTCATCATCATATAAATCAATGAACAATGGAGAATAGTGCAAATTTTCAAATATCGGCCAAAGTTGCTTATTATTTTCATGGTCTATTTCTCCAAGCAAAGCCGGATTGTTAGTTAGTTCTCTATACAAAATGTTTGGTAAATACCACTGCACTGCACTTGCCCAACTTTCACGAATCCCGATAAATGTAGCCTTATATTTATAAGGCCCCAACCAATATTGCATGAGATGCGTGACTGATTTCATGAAAAGAGGTTATCGGCAGCACGTTGCATGTTTCTTAATGTGACCGGGCTGTTGATTTTCTCTCCCAACCGAATCTCTCCGGATTGAAATTCTTGAAACTGGCTCGATTGGTCAAATCCTACATCTGGTTCGTCGTCTTCACATGAGAAGAAAGGCATGGTCACTAAAGGCAACATTGCCCAAAACAATCTTTTCTTCATTATTAAATAATTAGAAATTATTAGAAGCTGTTTAAATTTTATTAAAAAAAAATTTAGAGTTTCACTCCCTTATTTTCGGCATCTTTGAGATTCTTTTTAACTTATTTTTATTCTCCTTTTTTGATAATAGTCCGCTATTTTCTGCAAAAGAAGACTAAAAATAGATTTAAAAATCTCTCTCAAATATGCTCGAAATAAAATTTAAACAACTTCTTAAAATTTTTCACAAAGGTAAATAAGAAAATTGGAGCGAGCAAGAGAATTTGGACAAATTTTACAAAATTGTGCAGAATGAGACAATTGTTAAAGGTGGATTCTATTGAGTAGTAAATACCCCTGTCGATTTTGATAATCTGCAGGAGTAAATTTTAGGTGTATAACTTATTTTACAAGATATTTTTTAGCGTAGTATTCTTTCCGGTTTCATATTTCAAGTAGCGCACTTCCTGAAACCTGAAACTTGAAACCTGAAACCAATTCTCTACTTCTTCCTCCAAATATCTTGTCCCAACTTGGCGCATTCGTCTGC
>SUWZ01000075.1 GCA_015061185.1 Bacteroidales bacterium | reverse complement strand
TGGTTCAGTGTAATGAATACAGCCAAAAAAGATGGATTGGAAGAGGGTGAAGCGATAGGTATAGAAAAAGGAAGAGCGGAAGGCGAAGCTATAGGTCTAAAAAAAGGACGAGCAGAAGGACGAGCAGAAGGCGAGGTTATAGGATTGCAAAGAGGCGAAGCTATTGGTATTTTAAAAACCGCCAAGAAAATGAAAGAAGAGGGCTTGGATGTAAATGTGATTTCAAAATTGACAAATTTGTCTGTTGACGAAATAGAGAAGTTATAAGATATTTATTACTCGGGGCGGTCGGACCTACAATCCACCTGCCCTGAGTATCATCATTTGCAATGAGAATCCAAACGTCTTGCCACTTTATGTACCCTAATATTATGAGTGCATATATTCTTGTGGTGCGATTTTTTTATGACATCATTAATGGCAAACGCCTATTTGAAAGTAATGACAAATTCTACTTTGAAGATCAAGGACTGAGAAATACTCAGGCAGAAGGCATTCGCAATGGTAATATAGAAAAGGTTGTTGAAAATTTGATGACTCCGGGTGTCACCCGTAATGACGTTAATGGTATTATACATCTGAATTTGCGGAACTTCTTAATGCTTGGGAGTCTGGATTGATTGCAAAATTATTACCAATATACCACCGGACAAGGGAATTTTTCTTTTCTGTTGATAACATATATCAGAGAAAGTTCTTGAGACCATGAGCCATTTTTCTTTTTAGATGTAAAGAGGTCATAGACGTAGTATATTTGAAAATTTTTGATTGTTGCTCCCACCATAAACGCAATGTTGTTTATGTTGTCAAAATCACTTTTTAGAGCGATTCCTCCTATGAGGGGTGATAAGATTACTCCTGTCCCTAAGTATCCTTGCATAAAGTTGTATTGGCTCTGAAAAGCGGCATTGACAAATAAGTAGCGGTCAGACAAATCTTCTCTTCCCCAAAGTCCGTTGCTTGATTGTAAATCTTGGTAGAAATTTCCATGCACCACAAATTTCCGATGCAACGTATTATCTGATTCCGCCAATATCCCATTTTCGGGTTCTCCTAAATGATAAACAGAAAATCCGAGGTTTAGCAAGTTATGAATAGAGTAGAGTACTCCTGCCGAAAAATCGGCAAAAGTTATTCCGGCATTTTCATAATTTTCTGTCGTATTGCTGAAAATATCTCCTGTTCCCCAATCGTATTGATCTCCGAAGGTGACGCCGGGACCATAACTATTGATGAATAGGGAGGCTTGTACACCCAAACGAATCGACATCTTCTCTGACAAGGATATGTTATGTCCGTATGCTAAGGCAATCTCATTGGTCTTGATTGTCCCATTTGCCATGTTATCATGGGCAAAAGAGAGTCCTAACGAGCACATCTTCTTATAGAAGTTCATATCGTATGATGCTCTAATTGTGTGATAGTTGTTTCCAAGCGTTGGCCATTGCATACGATAGTTCAACCCCAATCTTATGGCATTTGCATTGCCAACAAAGGCAGGATTTA
Organism: Bacteroidales bacterium; assembly: GCA_015061185.1. Classification (GTDB taxonomy): domain Bacteria; phylum Bacteroidota; class Bacteroidia; order Bacteroidales; family Paludibacteraceae; genus UBA1181. The sequence goes on along the minus strand of SUWZ01000075.1, from coordinate 4,007 downwards.
TACTAAAGGGGACTATGTTGTGATTTGCGAATGTGTAATCTTGAGCCACACCTAATGGAATAAAGCCTATAAAAGATAATATCAATAGGATTAACTTCTTCATTTTCTTACTTCATTAGTGTAACATATCCTCTTAGTTCGCCCTCTTTGTTATAGTTTTTGTAGTTGCTTTTGTAGTGAGCTACCCAGCCATAAACACCCAAAGGGCAAGGCTCATCTTTGTAGGTGCCATCCCATTGATCCTCCAAACTATCTCCTTCAAAAACAATTTGTCCCAAACGATTATAGATAATAAAAGAGAACTCATCAATAAATTGTCCGCCGTAGAATCGGAATAGGTCGTTATTCTCATCTGCGTTAGGGGTAAATCCAGTTGGAGCCCAAACATCCTTCCAAACATAGATTGTGACAGAATCTTTGTATTCGCAGTTGTGGAAGTCTAAACTGTGAATTGCGATGGTCATGGAATCCGGTAATGCTCCATGTCCGTAGTTGTGAATGACCGAATTACCTTTTAAAACTAAATCTTCGTATATGTTGGGTGTCCATTGCCATTCTGCATTGATAGGTGTGTTCCCTTTGAGGTGAACAACCGGATTTGATTTTTCAATCAAAACAGGATCAACTTCGTAAGTCAAGGTTTGACGAGGTAATTTGGTTATGGATACCTCATCGTAGTTGATACAACCATTTTCATCCCTACCTTCCAAATATATTTTTGTTTCGTTTTCAACCAAGATCAATAGTTTTTCACTATGGGGATAACTTTCTATTTCGGGTATAACTATATCGCTACTCCAACGATAATTTATTCCTCCGGTAGCTGTTAAACGAACTGTATCCGGTGTGTTAGGACAACCGACAGCATTTTCAGTTTCTATTTTTATGTCCGGCAATGGCAGTAACTCCACCACGTAACTTCCTTTCCCGAAACAACCATTGTCCCCAGTTCCTGTAACCGTGTAGGTTGTGGTTGTGTTTTGAGACTTAGTGATACTCTCTGTTGTATCCCCTGTATTCCATTGGTAAAATTGAGCTCCATTTGCGCTGATGGTGAAGGTGTCTCCGGGACAAACTTGAGCAACTCCGGAAATATAGACATTAGGTTGTTCTTTTAAGGTTATTTGTATTGGTAATTCGCCGACGCAACCGCCCAAAACACCTTTCGCAATGTAGGTTGTATTATCCGAAGGACTCTCTTTAAGGAAAGCCCCTTCTTTGCCGTGAGCCCAAACATAGGTTGAGGCCCCTTTAACTATAATTTGAGTAGTTTCTCCCGGACAGATAGCAGTATCACCCTCGTAGGTTAGGGTAGGAGGAGCTTTGAGCATTATTGTATGAGAAGCTTCACCTTTGCACTTATTTAAACTAACCCCTATAACGCCAATGCCGGTTTCTTTCGTTATTTGTAGATCGATAGAGTCCCCTTTGGCACCGTTTGTCCAATCGAAAGTGGCAGTTTCTCCATTCACCACTTTAGCTCTTAATTTTATAGTTTGATTCTCGCAGGCACTATTATCGCCTATAATCTCTATTATTGGATTTTTATGAACGATAACATCTACATTCTTTGTAATCCTACAATCGTTGTCTGTTATTGCATTTAGTTGATATTGCGTTGTTTGAGTTGGTTGTGCTATCATAGAGTCTCTCGTTGAACCATTGTTCCAGTTGTAAAATTTAGCACCCGAAGCAACCAACTTAAGGGTGTCTCCTTCACAAATTTCTGTATTCCCATTTATCCATACGTTGGAAGGTTTTTTTATGTAAATTGTTTTAGATTCCGTTGATGAACAACCATCTGTTGTGCCGGTGATACTCCATGTGACGGGAGCATTGATCATCAAAGAATAACTACTTTTCGTGCTTGCATCATGCCATTCCCACGAATCGGCTCCAGAGGCACTTAGTTTGGCTACTTCACCTTGACAGACCAAACTGTCTCCGGTTAAGCTAATAACAGGATTCGCTTTGATAGTGATAATCTTTTTTGCTACATTAGAGCATTTATTGGAATCTATGCCAACGACGCTGTAAGTAATCAATCCCACAGAATCAGAAACAATATTACGTTCTTTCCCTGTAAACATGTCGTTCCATATATAAGTTTTAGCACCCGTTGCAACCAATTTTTCGGTTTTGGTCTGACAGACTTCTTCAACTCCTTCTATTGTAATTTTCGGAAGTTCGAGGACAGAGACCATTATACTACAAGTATCCGGGCACCCATTATTGGTATATCCTGTGAGGGTATAGACACTATTTTCCAAAGGTTTGACCAATAATGTATCGGTGGTAGCCCCTGTGTTCCATGAGTATTTTACAGCTCCTCCGGCGATGAGCATAGCAGTATCCCCATAACAAACCTTTTCAGTTCCGCGGATTCTTACGGTTGGTTTTTCATATACAAACACACTGGTGTTTTTTGAGTATTCGCAACCATGTTTATCAGTCACCTTCACCGAGAAGGATTTGCTTTCGGTTGCCAATGTAGCTATTTTTTGAAGAGTATCTCCTGTATTCCATAGAAATTTACTTCCTTTTTCTGCTTCTAAAACCTCTAAGTAAATAGAGTCTCCTTTGCAGAATTTGTTTTTGCCGTCGATCTGAAGTTTCGGGAAGTAGTTCACTTTCACCTCTTTCTCGATGACCTTTTCGCAACCCAAGGCAGACTGAATAGTTAGTCTTACAAAATAGATTCCGGGCTCTTTGTAAGTATGAACAGGATTTTTTAAAGAGGAGTAGGTGCTATCGCCAAAATCCCAATAATAACTATAGATTTTATCCCCAATAATAGAGCTGCTATCAAAAAACTTTATTAGACCACTGCAACTATCTTGGGTCGTAAAATCCGGGTTTACAATAATATTGTCTAATAATGATTCAAGTTTAATTTTGGTGGCGCAGAATTCCATTCCCAAGTTGCATTGATATTCCAAACTATCAATTACGTTTGCTTTGTCCACCTCCACAATCCAAGGTTTTTGAGGGTCGATTGTTTTGAAGATATTATTAAGACTATCAGACCTTGTCCATGTATAAGTATAGAATCCCTCCGGAGCAATTAATTGGGGATTTTCACCTTCACAATTTTTGGTTGTTAATGAAAGATTTTTTGTTTCAGCCCAAAAATATCCCCAAGATTCGTGTCCGCCGGCTACCGGAATTGTATCTCCGCTGCAAGAAATTCTTACAAGACAGTCGTGGGTGATTACCTCTATAGTTACTTCATTACCAATGTGTTTTGATAAATCAATAGCCCCTGTAGTCCAATTTTTGTACTTGTAGTCTTTTGCATTATTTCCTTGATTGGTGGAGGATAGTGCACAACTGCCATTAAGTTCTAAACTTGTGTCTCCCACCTTAACTGCATATTCACCACAATTCACTGCCTTTTCGAGTCCGGTTGTCGGATTTATTGACTTAATACGGAAAATAAACTGTGGTAATTCTTCTCCTTTGTGAGCATTATTTTGACTTGCAGGATCTGCCAATACGAAAGCAAATTTGTAGGTGAGAAGAGAGGTATTTTCGGTTGCCTTAAACTTGTATTCAATACGTTCTGCTTTTGCATTTAATTGTTTACAACGCGGAGTGGTTCTTCCTGTCCTGTCGAATAACCCTTCTGATTTGTTGGGTATTCCTAATCTTACAACCGGAACTCCATCCGGATTGATAAAGAATTCCTCCCCTTTAGGAGCGCACTGAATTGTGGGATCCATCGCCCCCTTTACTGTTGACATAATCTTAATGCGAGATGATGCAGGATTTTCTGTCCAAACATATTTCAAGGAATCGGTACTAGCATCGTAGTAGTAATCTCCTTCATATAATGTCCAACCCTCAAAATCTCCGTTCTCAAAACTTAAGTTGGGTGTATCTTCATTTACAGCAAAAACTGATATAACCACAAGATACCCTAAAATCGTGTAAAAATAACGCATCTGCCTCTGGTATTAAGGTGGGACTATAAATAGTTTTTCCCCACACGAATTATACTTTTATAA
>SUWZ01000074.1 GCA_015061185.1 Bacteroidales bacterium | reverse complement strand
TGGCAATCCACTCTGGCTCTGAGCTGTCAGAAACCCAAAGAAAAAAAGGAGGGTATAGAGTAATCTTTTTGACATAAGTTAATGGGTACTTTGGTTATCCCTTTCGTTTTTCACGATGCAAATGTGGGGATTTTTATTGAGATTTGCAAGGAAAGAGGGTTCTTGATAATATTTCAATGAGAGAAGACTTTAATATTATTTTTTGCACTTCGTTTTTTACAGTACCATCGAAGTGGAACCAAGATGATCTCCGGTATAGAAATAACTATTTACACTCTTTTTTACACTCATTTTTTGCTTCTGTTTTTTGTTGTTTTACCTCCTTTTCTGTGAAATATTTCCACCAAAAATTAGATATCTGTTAGAGTAATTGTTAACGTATTGCAAATCAGACCAGACTAAGGCACAATTCATCCAATCATTCTTGATCCCAATTTCCCATATAATATATTTTATCATCACGAATTATGTAAGTCCAACTATACGGGGTTCCGCCTAGACACAAGACCTCTTCTAAAGCAACTAACAACACATGTTTCTTTTTATTAAAATATTTTACACAATCATAACAATCTCCGAGTATGTATAATGTGCAACCACTTATTTCCGTATAACCCAAATACCCAAAATCCCCAATTTCATCAGAATCTTTAATTCCATCTATTGATATAATTGAGTAATCATCTTTTAGAGATATAGTAACATCAAAGATTTTTATCTTTTTTGGAGCACGTTTTATACAATCTTCAAACACCCAAATTATCTTATCATCTTTTACTTCGATAAAATGTAAAATACTTTGTTTGCCATCCTGAGCCATGCCCATAGCATAGAAAAAAAACAATATGAACAAAAAGTATTTCCTCATGACTTTATTTTTTTTGATGTGCAGTGACTACGCATTCATCGAGATTGTACGAAGGCATAAATCCAAAATCTTCAGGCAACGAATTCCCATCGTAATTTATATATGTATTGCTTTTAGCAACGTATATTGAAAAGGAAGCATTCCCTTTCGTATATTTGGAAACAGTATTTGCGACCCCAATGTCTGCATCACGATCATCTAATCCAGACGGATATGGAGTATTGCCCGGATGATTGTGAATTAGTTTTCTAATTGTATATCCGTGTCTTAATCTATTATTGAACAAATCCGTAAAACCTCCTTCTTTCTTTCTATTATGAGAAGTTGTAAGAAAATTTAATCCTTTTTCTCCGGCTTCACCCGTCATTGTCAATGCCCATTCTACATTTTTCCCTTCTCTATTTTCTCCGAAATTATCAGGATTTGCCAAAAACTCAAAAAATTGTGTAGCATTATCGTCACCTCTCATCTGAATTATATGAATATCAACTCCTTCACTATTTTTTTTAGAATAAGATCTATCTATTATTTTTTGATTAAACTCTATAGAATTAACACGATTCCCTTTTTTATCCACACTATATACAACATCCTTCTCTTTATTCTCGAGTACTTTTGTTACGTAACCAGTTCCATCAACTTCATACTCATCCCTTCCGTCAGGGTCAATCAATTTCACCGGATTGCCATGACAATAGGAATACGGAGATGCATCAATATTCTTCTCAAAAAGTGGATCCACGCTCTGCCATCTTCCCACTCGGGCGTCGTAGAGACGGTACTCGGTGGTGTAGATGCCTTCGGCGAGGTCGCTCTCTTTCTCGTGTCCCGTGAAGCCGTGGCGATAGGTGTGGGCATTGTAACCCCTACCCGGCATGGTCATCCCAAAGGGAGTTTTGCTGGTCCCCTTCTTGAAGAACCTCCGTCCCTTAACATTGATGTTCACACTCTTCATGGTCGCTAATTTAAGGGTATTTTCTTAATTCGGCAAGAGTTTCTAAATTTCGGCAATATTATTTTTACATCATTTTAGTACTTGCGAAACTTAAGTAAGTTATCTAAAATGATTTCTTTCACTTTGCGTGATGCTATCATATTTTGCTCTATAATAGTTCGCTTTTATCGTATCTGGCAAAACAAATTCATTCCCTTCTTTATATATTATACTTAATCTAATAACACAATCAAAATCGTTTAATTCTGCCCCTTTCTGTAAATAATAGAAAGCAAGATCCCATACTTTTGAATCTATCTTGTATTCATATTTTTCTCCTAATTCCGTTAAATATAAATATACGAAATAACATGCATCCGGATTATTATACTTGTCAGCCATTAAAAGATCATAAGCCAAGTTCGTCTTATTTGAATGCTCTACATAAGTGAAATAATCATTATGATTACCTGTCTTTAAAAAGTTACTCGTGCAAGAATCAATATATTCTTCAGAAGGTCGACGATTAATATTTTCTACCAAAATAATTTCTTTTTTCCCGTTCATAGAATGTATCATACAACCAAAAATGGTTGTCCAAATTAATTTCTTTATCCAGTTCATATTTATTTTATTTTTATTTGTTAATTTTCAGGAAGTGTCACCTTATCATTACAATATTTATCATTGTACATTTTCTGATACTTTTTTATTACCTCTGAGGGTTTGTTAAACAAAGGTTTAGATTTCCCACTAAAACTTTCCAACAATTCACCTTTATAAAAAATATTATACACTCCATTTTTATCTATCTCTTCTGTATATTTGTGAGGTGTTGTTTCCCCTTCATAGTATATAACAGATACACTAATATTTTCAGACGGAGCAACCACAACCACATCCAACTCTTCAGATACCTTTTGTGCAAATCCATTTTTCTGACCAGTTTGACAAGAATGCATAACCAGAAGTGTGGTTTCACCTTTTTCTTTGTTCTCTTTATACGTTTTAGTATTATCTAATATCCCAGTTTCAAATGATTTTACATCAGTAATACTATTTTTTGTACCATCTGGCATAGCATAAGTGACACCTTTACTTCCGTTTATTCCATGTTGAAAAGTATGGACAACTCCATTATTTTCTTCGTATTGCTTAGCATAAGATATTAAGCTTTCATTAATACTTTTTTCCTCCTTCCCAACTTTAGATGTCGGGAATGATATATATTTCTCTCGTCCATCGGGATCAAAGTATGTCATAGGCATTCCACTACAATAAAGATATGGACTTTCTCCGGCATTATCCATACTCAACGGATCCACACTCAGCCATCTTCCCATTCGGGCGTCGTAAAGGCGGTACTCGGTGGTGTAGATGCCTTCGGAAAGGTCGCTCTCTTTCTCGTGTCCGGTGAAGCCGTGGCGATAGGTGTGGGCGTTGTAACTCCTACCCGGCATGGTCATTCCAAAGGGATAGTAGTCCGTGAGGCTCTCCACTGCAGGGGTCTCTGTGGCGGCAGGTTCGTCTGTGATAACTGCCATCACATTGCCAAGGTGGTTGGTGAGCTCGTAGTGGATGGTTGGAACCGGGGCATCCGGCGTAGTGGTGTTCAGTGCCAAATTCGGCTTTGTCATACCAATTCGACTTGCGCCATAAAGATGCTGCTCCGCCAACGTAAATGTACCATTCTCGCCCTCTGCATGTTTATGCTCATAAACAGCCAACACATTCCCTTGTGCAGTCAAAATCACAAAGTAAAAAAGAAAGGTATAGAGCAGCTTTGTTGGCATAAATCAATTGGTACTATATTATCCCTTTTTCTAGTTTTTCATGATGCAAATGTGAGGATTTTTATTGAAATTTGCAAGGAAAGAGAGTTCTTGATAATATTTCAATGAGAGAAGACTTTAATATTATTTTTTGCACTTCGATTTTTACAGTACAACATAACTTCCATCATCATGTTTTTCATTTCCCATAAAAGCTCCTCCAACATATAATTTACCACTAGATGTAAATTTTGAATCTTCTGAAATTATATTTACTCCTGAATTAGAAATATCCAGTAACTTATATAAAATTAACGAACTATTGTTCTATATCTTTAAATAATAAATACGTATGTTCATCAATAGACAAACTTGGATTATAAGTGGATATGAATAATCTAATTGAATCTCCTACTATCATCTTTTCATTGGTCAAACTCATACCTCTATAAACTAAATCCTTATAACTATACTCATAAATAATTTTATACAAGTTATTTTTTATTGTAACCTCGTTCACAACTCCTTGTACATTTATTTTATCCCCTAAAAAACTTTTCACTCTATTTGTAAAGAAAGGGGTTAGTGCTTTAATCGCATAATATTGGCACAACTCCTGATTGACATTTTCAAACAGCCTTGACAAATAAAAATATGACATTTCGATAGGAATCTGACTCCCTTTGTTATTTTTTACATTGTAATCTAAACATAATACCGATATATTTCTTGACAAATCGGACATCTTTAGATTATTTGATTCGTAAATTGACTCTAAATCTTTGTATATATTATTATATGCAATAGGATAGTTGTATACATCCGCCATTATAATGGAGTAAGGTAAAATATCCTCTGCATCCATTATTCCATACATTTGATTATATGAAGCACAATCTCCTCTTAGGACTTCCGCCTTTAACTCATTTAATTTATCAATTTCATATTGCTTATGCAAGGTAAAAAAAATAAAACCTAACAACAGAACAACTATGAAACAAAAAATCAATAGAATATAGTTATTTCGTTGATTCATTATTTTTCTGGATTTCATTATATTTGCTTTCATAGTATTTTAACAACTCTAAATTACTCCCCTTATCTTTAACCATATCTGTAATAAATTCATTTATTTGTACAGCTTTTTCTTTCTTGAACCACCCAGAATCTGTACCTCTAAGTTGATCAACTTTTATACCTTTATAGTAAACATTCCAAACCCCATCTGTATCAAAAATAATCCCTTCAGAAATTACCTCTTCTCTATCAGAGACTCGAATAGTTATTGAAGGAGCAAAAACAAGAGGTGTAGATTCATCTTTTGAAATTTCTTGCGCTAAACACTCTGATCCACCTCCTGTACTACAAGAATGCAAAACAACTATACAGGGTTCTGGTTCCCAATTTTCTTTATTATTTGAGTTTAGTTGCTTATCTGTATATAATTTACTATAACTAATTAAAAAACCATGAAAACCTTCTGCTGTATACTCTTCTCCATACTTATCTATAAAACTTGTTTTATTCCCATGTGCACATACATGAATTATGTCGTCATTATCATTGTAAGAATTAAAAAATCTCGTTAAAAATTCATTTGCATCAGTTCTCTTATCATATTTTCCTGTAACATCAAAAGAAATAATTTTCTCTCTCCCATCCGGATCAAAGTATGTCATAGGAATTCCACTACAATAAAGATATGGACTTTCTCCTGCATTATCCACCCAAAGCGGATCCACACTCAGCCATCTTCCCACTCGGGCGTCGTAGAGGCGGTAGTCGGTGGTGTAGATGCCTTCGGCAAGGTCGCTCTCTTTCTCGTGTCCGGTGAAGCCGTGGCGATAGGTGTGGGCATTGTAGCTCCTGCCCGGCATGGTCATTCCAAAGGGATAATAGTCCGTGAGACTCTCCACCGTAGGGGTCTCTGTGGCGGCAGGTTCATCTGTGATAACTGCCATCACGTTGCCAAGGTGGTTGGTGAGCTCGTAGTGGATGGTTGGTGATGCGGCATCCGGCGT
>SUWZ01000073.1 GCA_015061185.1 Bacteroidales bacterium | reverse complement strand
CAACTCCTACCTTCTCAAAAAAAGTGTGTCAGATACTTGAAAGTAAATGACACACAAATATTTGTAATTATTTTTAGAAATCACTTCTATAAATTGCAATCCCAAATTTATTTCGACTATCTGTCAAAAAAACTAATCAGCTATCAAACTCTTTTCAGATAATTTATAGAAATCATTAAAAAATCAATACTCTTGCCAACTCTTAATTTGAACTTTCTCTGGAGAAGTTGTACAGAATGCTTTAATAAATGCACCAGCCAAACGTGCATTGGTCATCAACGGAATGTTATGATCAATTGAAGCTCGTCTGATTTTGTATCCGTTAGTCAACTCTCTACGGGTATGATTCTTTGGAATATTAATAACTAAATCCACCTTGTGTTCTTGCAACAATGTCATAATGTTTTCGTTACTATTATCTTCGTCAGGCCAACTTACCATTGTTGATTCTATTCCATGCTCTGCTAAGAATTTTTGAGTTCCTTCGGTTGCATACATTACATAACCATTTTCACTTAATATCTTGCAAGAGTCTAACAAATCGACCTTTCCTCTTATATCTCCGGAAGAGACCAAAATACCTTTCTTAGGCACTTCATACCCAACAGAAATCAAAGAGTTCATCAACGCTTCGTCGAAATCTGCTCCTATACATCCAACTTCTCCTGTAGAAGACATATCAACACCTAAAATAGGATCTGCTTTATGTAATCTAGCAAAAGAGAACTGAGAAGCCTTAACTCCAACATACTCGATATCAAATGTTGAAGAATCTGGTTTTTCAACCGGAACATCCAACATAATCTTCGTTGCAGTTTCAATAAAGTTACGTTTCAACACTTTAGAGACAAAAGGGAAACTACGAGATGAACGCAAATTGCATTCTATCACTTTCACCGAATTATCTTTTGCAAGGAACTGAATATTGAATGGTCCACTAATATTCAACTCTTTAGCAATTTTTTTACTAACTTTCTTAATTTGACGAGCTGTCTCCAAATAGATTTTTTGAGCAGGGAACACTAAAGTTGCATCACCAGAGTGAACACCGGCAAACTCCACATGTTCAGAAATTGCATATTCGATTACATCTCCATTCTTTGCTACCGCGTCAAATTCAATCTCTTTAGCCCCCTGTAAGAATTCAGAAACAACAACAGGATACTCTTTAGACACCTTTGCAGCCATTTTTAAGAATGTGTCCATTTGTTCTCTATTGTAACATACATTCATAGCAGCTCCGGACAAAACATAAGAAGGTCTAATCAATACTGGGAAACCTACCTCTTCAATAAAATTATCAACATCCTCAGAACTTGTCAACTCACCCCAACGAGGTTGATCTATACCCAATTGATCTAACATTGCAGAGAATTTATGTCTATTTTCTGCTCGGTCGATCGAAATTGGAGAAGTTCCTAAAATCGGCACATTCTGACGATATAATTTCATTGCCAAATTATTTGGAATCTGTCCACCTACCGAAACAATAACACCTCGCGGAGTTTCCAAATCTATAACATCCAAGACTCTCTCAAAACTCAACTCATCAAAATACAACCTATCGCAAATATCGTAATCTGTAGAAACAGTCTCTGGATTATAATTAATCATAATAGACTTATACCCTAACTTACGCGCAGTTTGAACAGCATTTACAGAACACCAGTCAAACTCTACAGAAGAACCAATACGATAAGCACCCGAACCCAAGACAACTATTGATTTTTCATTCTTATATTCGTAACTGATGCTATGCTCCTCTGCTCCGTATGTCATATACAAATAGTTGGTTAACTCCGGATGTTCAGAAGCAATTGTATTAATTCTACGTACCGTAGGAAGAATATTTAACTTTTTACGTTGAGCTCTAACACGCAACATCTCCTTCTCCATATTCCCTTGCGGAGCTTCCGTGTAACGCGCTATTTGGAAATCAGAGAATCCCAATCTCTTCGCCTCTTTAAGCACATCAGCCGGAATGTTGTCTATATTATCATACTGTCCAAGTACTTTTGTATAATCAACAATATTTTTCAATTTACCAATAAACCAAGAGTCTATTTTTGTCAAATCTACAATTTTTTCAACGCTATATCCCTTTTCTAAGGCCGAAGCAATAGCAAATATACGCATATCGGTTGGGCAAGACAGTTCTTTATCCAAATCATCAAACTCAATATCTTGATTTCCCACAAAACCATGCATTCCCTGTCCAATCATACGAAGACCTTTTTGAATAATTTCCTCGAACGATTTACCAATAGACATAATTTCACCCACAGATTTCATTGCAGAACCAATTTGTCGGTCAACACCTACAAACTTCGACAAATCCCATCGAGGGATTTTTACAATCATATAATCAACAGAAGGGGCAACGTATGCAGAATTAGGAGTTCCCATCTCTCCAATTTGGTCTAAAGAATAACCCAAAGCCAATTTTGCAGCAACAAATGCCAATGGATAACCAGAAGCCTTCGATGCCAAAGCTGAAGAACGACTCAAACGAGCATTTATTTCGATAATACGATAGTCATTAGTTTCCGCATTAAAAGCATATTGTATATTACACTCTCCAACGATACCTATGTGACGAACGGTTCTAATTGCAATATCTTGTAATAATTCTATTTGTTCTTTGCTTAAAGATATAATAGGAGCCACAACAATACTTTCACCGGTATGAATTCCTAATGGATCAAAATTCTCCATCGGAACTACAGTAAAGCAATGGTCATTTTTATCACGAATCACCTCGAACTCAATCTCTTTCCAACCCTTCAAAGACTCTTCTACCAAAATCTGCTTAGAGTGAGCCAACGCACTTTCGCACAATTCACGAAATTCAGCTTCATTCTGACATATACCAGAACCCAAACCTCCTAAAGCAAATGCAGAACGTACCATCACAGGAAAACCGATTCTATTTGCAACGCGCAATGCATCCTCCATAGTTTCCACGGCTTCAGAGACTGGAGTTTTCGCCTGAATTTCATTCAATTTTTTTACAAATAAATCACGGTCCTCAGTAATCATAATAGCCTCTACCGAAGTACCTAACACTTTCACTCCATATTTATCTAGGGTACCTGAATTATACAACTCAGCACCACAATTTAGCGCAGTTTGACCTCCAAAAGCCAGCAAGATACCATCAGGTTGTTCCTTTTTAATAACCTCTTCCACATAGTAAGGGGTAATTGGCAAGAAATACACTTTATCTGCAACTCCTTCCGAAGTTTGAATTGTCGCAATATTTGGATTGATTAACACTGTCGATATTCCCTCTTCTCTCATTGCTTTTAATGCTTGAGAACCGGAATAATCAAACTCTCCTGCTTGTCCAATCTTAAGGGCACCTGACCCCAACAGAACGACCTTCTTAATTTCTTGTGACTTCATCTTCTTGTATTTTTATAATTCTTATGCTAATTCTCTATACAAAAAAAAAGCGTTGAAAAACAACGCAACTAAAAAAAAGACAATACACCCAATCCAACAAAATCTTGTATGTATGCGTGTATTGTCATATCTTTAATTTCTAAATTTTCAAATTTTTGCAAAGTTATACTATTTCATGATAATAAAAAAACATTTAATTCATTTTTTTTACTTTCAATAAAAATTAAGCCAACTTTGACTTTACAGCCAATCTGTAAATATTTTCAATATCTTCCGATTTTAAATGAACAAATCCGCCGGTTTCTCCTTCTCCTAATCCAAAGGTCTTAACAAGATACGGAATATCACTCTCCTTTGCTCCTAATTCTTCAAAGTTAGTTGGCATACCTATATCGTGAAGAAACCTTCTAAATCGCTTTATTCCCTCTCTCGCTGTAACTGCCGGATTAGAAAAATTCATTTCACATCCCCACACACGTGTAGCCATTTGAGCAAATCTCAAAACATCATGACGATAAACATACTCCATCCATGCCGGCATGATAACAGCCAAACCGGCTCCATGTGCACAGTCATACAAAGCTGACAACTCATGTTCAATTCCATGACTATTCCAATCTTGTTCTCGTCCAACCCCAACTATATTATTATGTGCAACCATACCTGCCCACATAATATTAGCCCTTGCATCATAATTAGTAGGATCTGCAATAACTCTTGGCGTCTCTTTAATCATAGTGAGAAGCAATGCCTCACAAAGACGGTCTGTAACTTCTACTTCTCTTGTATTGGTAAAATAACGTTCAAATATATGAGCCATAATATCCGTTGCACCACAAGCTGTTTGATAAGCAGGCAAAGTGGTTGTCAATTGAGGATTCAAAACAGAAAACTTGGGGCGTAAACAATTTCCTCCTGCGCCTCGTTTCAGCATTCCTTCTTCTTTTGTGATGACAGAATCGCCTGAGCCTTCGCTACCTGCCGCTGCGATAGTTAAGACTGTTCCTATAGGTAATGCTTCTTTGGGAGATTTCCCTGAATAAAAGTCCCAAAAATCACCATCGTATGGCACTCCCATTGCAATTGCCTTAGCGGAATCTATTGCGGAACCGCCTCCTATTGCTAAAATAAAATTGACATTTTCTTTCCTGCAAACTTCGATTCCTTTATAAACTAACGAATCATGCGGATTGGGTTGAACACCTCCTAACTCCACATATTCAACGTTTTCTGCTTCCAATGACTTTTTTACTCTATCTAACAATCCCGAACGTTTAGCAGAATTGGATCCATAATGAAGTAATACTTTTGAACCTCCATATTTGCGGACATATTTCCCACTCTCATTCTCTCTATCACGACCAAAAACAAACTCTGTCGGACTATAAAAGTTAAAATTCTCCATAAGTATAAAAATTTCGTTCTGATACAAATTTAGGGATAATTTTTTATTTGATAAACAATCTATATTATATTTGCATAAATTATTAACAATCATAACAAAAAAAATTAAATTTATGGATCAATTGCCAAATTGCCCGAAGTGTAACTCCGAGTACACCTACAACGACGGAAGTTTACTTGTATGTCCTGAATGTGCGTATGAGTGGAACCCCGAGGAAGAACAAGAAGAAATCAATATAGTAAAAGATGCCAACGGCAATATATTACAAGATGGAGACACTGTAACCGTTATTAAAGACTTAAAAATCAAAGGAACTTCATTAGTTGTAAAAGTAGGAACAAAAGTAAAAAACATACGTTTAACAGACGGAGACCATAACATCGACTGCAAAATAGATGGAATAGGAGCAATGGGTCTAAAATCTGAATTTGTAAAAAAGATTTAAGAATAAACCATGGTTAATTATGGTACAACTAACCTAATTTAGCCAGCAGTGATATAAAAAAGCGACTTGATTTTTGGTTTCAAGTCGCTTAATTTTTGTTATTATATGAAAGTTGTTTAATCATTTCATCATCTTCCATATTTGGTCTTAGCAACTCGAACGTAACTTTCAGCCAATGATACGGATTTTTATCAAGGCACTGACAAGGAACAATAAATGAATAAAAAATGGCATTATCTTAGACCCTCTATTATTCTGACTAAACAAGTAATTTAGATTTAAAAACAAATTACTCTACTGATATTTCCACAATAATCAGGATTCAGAGGGAAGCAAGAAGAAGCGTAGTAAAACTAACAAATAAAAAAGGGACCATTCGAAGAATGATCCCTTAAGATGGCGGCCTCCTACTCTCCC